>JAMORO010000063.1 GCA_027063505.1 Sulfurimonas sp. | reverse complement strand
AAAAAGGCTAAAAAAGCACTCTATATGGAGGAGAGTGAACTCTCTTTTTCAGATGTTACGTCTTTAGTTTATGAGATACTGCACCGTATAGATGATAGTGAGTTTTTATACTTTAGACTCGATGCAAAGATAGAGCATATGCTGCTTGATGAGTTTCAAGATACAAGTATAATTCAGTATGAGATACTCAAACCTCTTATAGATGAGATAACTTCTGGGCAGGGAATTTTTGAGAATGGAAGTTTCTTTTTTGTAGGGGATGTTAAGCAGTCTATCTATAGGTTTCGTGGTGGTGTCTCAGCACTCTTTGGTGAGGTTGTAGAACAAAACAGTACAGAGGTAGAGAAGCTACTAACAAACTACCGTTCTCAAAAAGAGGTTATAGAGTTTGTAAACAGTGTTTTTGTGGCAAAAATAGCAAACTATTCACCCCAACTTGTTCGAGATGAGGCACAGGGTGGTTATGTAGAGGTGATACAAGAAGATGCACTATTAGAGACAACTATTATTCAGGTAAAAAAGTTTTTAACACTTGGGGCAGATCATAATGAGATCGCAATTTTGTGTGCAACAAATGGTGATGGAGAGGCTGTGAAAAATGCACTTCAAGAGGAAGGGATAGAGGTTGTTACCGAGACAACAACAAAACTTATCAACCAAAAAGGTGTCAAGGCACTCTTGGAGTATCTGAAGTATCACTACTTTAAAGAGGAGATATATAGACAAAACTTTTTTTCACTCATAGAGCAGAAGCCTCAAAAGATTTACTTTGTAGATTTTAATAGCGTTTCACTCTTTGATGTAGTAAAGCAAGCTATAGAGAAGTATAAACTCTTTACTCAGGACTTTCATCTGATTCGTTTTTTAAATGTTGTTAGTAATTATGCAGATGTAGAAGCACTTCTTTTTGAGTATGAAAGACTTGATACTTCCGCAGCTGCTTCAGATATAAGTGGTGTGAGAGTGCTAACAGTCCATAAGTCTAAGGGTTTAGAGTATGAGCATGTTATTGTGATGGATAGACTAAAAAAACCACCAGCTTCACGGGGGAGTATCATCTATGAGTATGATGGAATAATACTTCAAAATATCTACCTAAGAACGAAAGATAGAGATGCTATAGATAGTGCTTATGAGAGGGCGATAGAGAAAGAGAGAAAGTTAGTTCTCGAAGATAGTCTCAATGCCTTTTATGTAGCATTTACTAGAGCACGCGAGCATCTTATCATCATTCAAAAGAGTGAAAAGTCTAGTTTTGATATCTTAGAGTTACCTTTAGGTAAAAGAGGGGAGATTCATATAGATGTAAAAGAGAAAGAGATAGTTCAAATGCCTAAAGCAGTTCATTTTCAAGAGTATTATTATGGAACACAGAGTGATATCCTCGCACTGGAGAGTGAAAAGGATGAAGATTTAAAAGCGATAAACTTTGGACTTTCCCTTCACTATATGCTTGAGATGATGGAGACCTTTACTCTCAATGCTATAAAGAGTGCAAAAGATATGATGCTTAATAAGTATGGATTTACACTGAGTGATGCTGAGATTATCGATATTACACATAGAGTAGAACTTTTTTGTGAGAGTAGTGAAGTGCAGAGACTTTTATCTGGAGTACATTATAAAGAGAAAGCACTACGTTATAAAAATAACCTACGATATGTAGACCTTTTAGTTGCCCATGAAGATGAAAGTTTTACTGTTATAGATTATAAGAGTTCATTTAGTTTTAGTGAGCACCACCTTAAACAGGTTCGTTACTATGTAAACGCCATTGAAGAGATAAGTGGAAAAAATGTAAAAGGGTTTATATGCTACTTGTTAGCAGATGAGGTAAAAGTGGTTGCTCTCTAGCTAAGTGCTAGAAGAGAGCGGGTGTTCCATTTTTTTGTGCTTCTTGATAAGTAGCATAAGCTTGGACTGCATTGTTCTGTTTTTGAACATCACGAAGTTCACTAATAACATCAGCTGTTGCATTGTCTTGAGAAGCTTTCCCATCTGTTGCTACTGCCAAGTAAATCTCTACTTGAGATTTTTTAGAACTAGCTGCTAAAAATCCAGTTGCACTCTCTCTAGCTGAATCTTTTTGTGCTTGTGTTTCAGCTGCCACTTGGCTAGCTTTTTCATCTTTTGCACTATTTAGATTTGTTTCACCTTGCGGTGTAAGTTTTAACTCCCCTTGATCTCCACGAATAACATTTCCCTGACTCGCTTCATAAATCTCTTTATTAGAGTATTTTGGGTCAGTTGGTTCTACCGGAATAGTGATAGGTTGTTGTTGCGACTGTAATGATTGATATTGGTTTGTATTTGATGATACTTGCATAATATTATCCTCACTTCTTTTCTTGATAACACTATTATATCAAAAATCGTGTTATTTTAGTGTATTGCACTCTTATTTGCTAGTGTAATGTATATGTAAAAAAGTTTTACAAGGTAGTTTTCTATGGTGTTTTTATTCATAGTTTCAGTTGTGAAAAAATGACTTACTACTCTCTCATCAAGTGGGTCTATAAGCATTGCTTCTGTAGGTGCTAAAGAGTCATCAAGATGTGAAAAGACAGGAAGTATAGGCACTCCAATCTCTTGGGATAATATATCTCGAAACTCATCAAAACGAGCTATAAAATAGGCATCATCTGAATTAATAAGTTCATAAATATCTCGACTAATATACATTTTTAGTTGATTAATAGGGAGAATACCAGTAAATAAAATTTTTATTGGAAATTGTGAGAGTTTATTTACTTTCTTAATACTAAAAATAGAGTTTTGTTTACTATCAGAAATCTCACAAATATAGTTTACAAACTTTTCTATTTTAGCAAAAGAGTGACCATCCTCTTCGTAAGAGACTATGACACTAAGTGATTGTGAGATTTGATGTTTTATTTTTTCATATTTTAATTCATCTTGAAAATCTTCATAGCTAAGTTTTAAAACAAGATACTCACCTTTAATTGAGAGTGCATGAAGGAGCTCTTTCTCAAGTAAAGGTATAGGATCTGTTTGCTTAGTAAGCATAGAAGTGATGCTCTTTATCGCCTCATCACTATTTAGTGGTGTAATAGATTTTATTTTCTTTATGAGTTGTTTCAAACGGTACTCCAACGTAGTTTTATGTATGATACCAAAATTATGATATGCTATTGTATTAAAAGGTCTAAGTTACCTTAAAATGGATAAAGTAGATGAAAAAAACAGTCTCATTAGTCTTAGGCAGTGGTGGTGCTCGTGGTATGGCACATGTTGGAATTATTCGTTGGTTAGAAGAGAATAACTATGAGATAAAATCTATCTCTGGATGCTCTATTGGAGCTATGGTCGGTGGCTTTTATGCCGCTGGAAAGCTTGAAGAGTATGCAGAATGGATGTGTTCGCTTGATACCTTTGCTATGATAAAGCTTTTAGATTTTAAAGGTTCTGGAGGCCTAGTCTCGGGGTCACGCCTTTTTGAAGAGATGCGAAGTCTCTTTGGCGATCCAAATATAGAAGAACTACATATAAAATATACAGCAGTTGCTTCAGATATAGAGGATGAGAAGGAGATCTGGATTGATAAAGGTTCTCTTTTGGATGCCATTCGTGCTTCAGTCTCTCTACCTCTTTTCTTTACTCCTTTTGAGTATAAGGGAAAAAAACTTGTTGATGGTGGTGTTTTAAATCCTGTTCCAATCGCTCCAACATTTAATGACCATACTGATTTAACTATAGCTGTAAACTTAGGTGGACAAGTAGAGAAGGATATAGAACTTAAACGCCAAGAGAGTGAGAAAAGAGGTATGGCAAGCATTATCAGTGAGTATCTCTCTGATATTAAACTACCAAGTTTCATCTCTCAAGAGGATGGCGTTTATAAAGTGGCTAATAACTCCTTTGACTCTATGCAGGGGACTATAGCGAGAATGAAGTTAGCTACATATCCACCAAATATAGAGATAAGTGTCCCAAGAAATTTATGTGCTACTTTAGAGTTTAATATCTCTACTGAAATTATAGAATATGGGTATAATTTGTGTGAGAAAATAATGAGAGAAGAAGAGAGAAAAAGAGCCTTATGATACAACTACAAAACATTACTAAAAACTTTGCAAGTCAAGAACTTTTTAATAACTTAAATCTAAAACTAAATGCTGGAAACAGAACAGGATTAGTGGGGAGAAATGGAAGTGGAAAATCTACACTTTTTAAGCTTATATTAGGTGAAGAGAGTGCAGATAGTGGAGAGGTTATCATTCCTAAAAACTATAAGATAGGAACACTCAAACAGCATCTTACCTTTAGTGAATCTACTCTTCGTGAAGAGGCTGCACTCGCTTTAGAAGAGGAGATGAAGTATGATGTCTATAGAGTTGAGAAGATTCTTTTTGGGCTTGGGTTCACACACGAAGATTTAGAGAAAGATCCTCTCTCTTTCTCAGGTGGCTATCAGATACGTATTAACCTTGCTAAACTTCTTGTAACTGAACCAAACCTACTTCTACTTGATGAGCCTACTAACTACCTTGATATTGTCTCACTTCGTTGGCTGAAAAACTTTCTTCGTGCTTTTGAGGGTGAAGTAATACTTATCACCCACAACCGTGACTTTATGGATAGCATTTGTACCCATACAATGGGACTTGTTCGTAAGAAAATAGAGGTAATTGCAGGAAACACACATAAGTTTTATGAGCAGTTAGCTGCAAATGATGAACTCTATGCAAAACATAAAATAGCACAAGATAAAAAAGTTAAAGAGCTTGAAGAGTTTATCGCTAAAAATAAGGCTCGTGCTTCTACCGCTGCTCTTGCACAGTCAAAAGTAAAACAGCTTGAGAAGATGGAAAGACTTGATGAGTTAGCATTTGATAATACTCTAGCATTTGATTTTAACTTTAAAGAGACACCTGCAAAAGTGATGCTTGAAGTGAAGAAGTTAGCCTTTGGATATACTCCTGAAAATCTACTCTTTAAGGATATAAGTTTTAGTATTCAACGAGGAGAGTGTATAGGGATTATAGGGAAAAATGGGAAAGGAAAGTCAACTCTTTTAAATACTCTAGCTGGAGAATTAAAACAGCTAGAAGGGGATGTGAGTTCCCATCCTTCTGTAGAGTTTGCTCACTTTGGTCAGACAAATATAGCACGGCTCCATCCAAATGCTACTGTAACTGATGAGATACACTCCGCTAACACAAAACTCTCTACACAGGTTATACGAAGTATAGCAGGGGCGATGATGTTTAGTGGTGATAGTGCTGATAAAAAAGTCTCTCTGCTTTCAGGGGGAGAGAAGTCTCGTGTAATGCTTGGTCAGATTTTAGCTCGTGAAGTTAACCTACTCTTTCTTGATGAGCCTACCAATCACCTTGATATGGAGAGTATCGAAGCCTTGACAGAAGCCATACAGAATTTTGATGGTGCTGTAATGATAGTAACACACTCCGAAGAGATGCTTCGTCGTGTGTGTGACAGGCTTATAATCTTTGCTAAAGATGGAGCAGAGTACTTTGATGGTGGATATGATGACTTTCTTACTAAAGTTGGCTGGGAAGAAGATGAGGTAGAGGTTAAGGAAAAAGTAGCTCCTAAGTCAGCTTCAAAAGAGAACAAAAAACTTCGTGCAGAACTAGTTAGAGAACGAAATAAGCTTACTTCACCACTGAAGAAAAAAGTTGAAAAACTAGAGAACAGAATAATGGAAGTAGAAGACTCTTTATCTATACACCATGAAGAGCTTATAAAAGCTTCAACTGCAGGAGATAGTGCAACTCTTATGGAACTTTCAAAAACTGTAAGTACAGAAGAGATACAAGTAGAAGAGTTATTTGAATCACTTGAAGTTTCACAAAATGAGCTTGATGAAATCATAAATACTTATGAAGGTAAAATAAATTCTTTAGAGTAGTTTGATAATAATGTGATACAATATCTGCACAATGAATAGAAAAAGTATAAAAAATATTACATTAACTCGATTGATTCAGATATTTATAATTGCATCAGTAGTTATATCAATTGTTATGTTACTCGCATATAAGCAGTTTTTTAAATATACTGTAGAGAGTAAGGCATTGGAGATTTCTGCTGTTGTTAAAGCTGGACTTACGTCACATATGAAAGCTAACATTATGGATAAACGAGAGTATTTTTTAAATGAAATAAAGAATATCAATAATATAAAATCCCTTTATATTATTCGTGCTGAAGCTGTTATAAAACAGTTTGGAGAGTCTAATTTAACAAATGAAAAAAGTTACAAATCACTTCCCTCTATTATTTCTGTACTTGATAAAAATACATTTTTATGGGATGAAGATAGTAAGAGTGTACATGCTATTATCCCTTATAAAGCGAGTGCAACAGGTGAGTTGAACTGTTTAGCTTGTCATCATGCAGAGGATGGTGAAACACTAGGTGCATTGGAGATTTCATTAGATATTGAAGAGTTTCAAGCATTAACCTCAAGTTACGGATATCTACTTATATCATTATTACTACTTTTTGCACTTGCTATTATCGCAATTATATATAATTTTTTAGAGAAGTATCTTACTAAGCCTCTTATTAAAATTGCAAATGAAGCAGATGTAGCCTATAAAGATCGTTTAAGTATAAATATTGATAATTATGAGGTCTCTGAACTTTATAGTCTCGCACATAACTTAAATGATTTGAATAAGGATGTCGTAGAAAAAGAGAAAGAGTTAGAGAGTAAAAATGAAGAGCTTGAACATCTCAACAATGAGATAGAGCTTACATTACGAGAGACTATGATAGCGATAGGTGAAGTAGAAGAAGTCCGCTCAAATGATGTAAAAAATCATACTCGAAGAGTAGCTCTTTTGAGTGCGACAATTGCTAAAGACTATGGACTAAGTCAAGAAGCTGTCAAACTTATAGAGTTAACATCACCACTTCATGATATAGGTAAGATAGGTATTAGTGATGCTATTTTACTTAAACCTGATAGGCTAACTGATGCAGAGTTTGAGATTATGAAAACTCATGCAGAGCTTGGCTACAACATCTTAAACCACTCAAAACGAGTTGCTTTAAAAACAGCAGCAGAGATAGCATATGGCCATCATGAAAAGTATGATGGATCTGGTTATCCACAAGGGATTAAAGGTGAAGATATTCCTATCTTTGCAAGAATTGTAGCTATTGTTGATGTTTTAGATGCTCTTTTATGTAGTCGAATTTATAAAGATGCTTGGAAAACAGAAGATGTTCTCGCTTATGTGATTAAAGAGAAAGGAAAACATTTTGATCCCTCTCTTGTTGATATAGTAGAACAGAATTTTGAGAAATACTCGAAGCTTATAGACTCGCTGATAGACTAAGTAATCTTTGAGAGGGTAGGGTTAAAAGCTTTTGTAGCTATACTGACTTTATCTCCAACTTGCAGTGAAGATACTTCCTCTTTAGAGAGGACAATCTCAACTAACTGCTGCCCAATCGCAATAACAGCGATGAAAATAGTATCTACTTTTTGAAGTTCTAAAAGTTCTCCCATAAAAGAGAATTTTTGGCTTCCTGTTGTTTTGAGTAAAACCTCTTTTGGCGAATCATCTTGAATAATCTTCCCCTCACTAAGAACAATTACACGTGTTGCAAGTTTATAGATCTCACTAGGCTCATGTGAAACCATAATGGTTGTAAGCGAAAACTCATGATGGAGTGTTACAATCATTTTTTGAAGTTTAGAACGCATTTTTGGATCGAGTGCAGAGAGTGGTTCATCAAGAAGGAGAATCTTTGGTTGTCGCATAAGAGCGCGGCAGAGACTTACTCGCTGCTTCTGTCCACCACTTAAGTTTTTAGGATAACTGTGTTGTAACTCTTGAAGCTCTGTAATCTCTAAAAGTCTTTGTGCTAGATCTATCTCTTTGTTAGCAAAAAGAAGATTCTCTAGGAGAGTCATATTGTTAAAAAGGGCATCCTCTTGAAACATAAAGCCTATGCCTCTTTTTTGTGGGGAGATGGTTTTACTCCCTTTTAACCAGATGCTATTGGCAACAGAGATATCCCCTTGAGCCTTCTCTAGGCCTCCTAGTATTCGGAGTAGTGTTGTTTTTCCACTACCACTTGGACCACTTAATGCGATAAACTCTCCCTCTTTTATATGAAGGTCTATCTCTAAAATCATTGAACCTTTAGCACCATGTAGCTCTTTTGTAATATTTATTTTTATCATCGGTTTAGTCCAAATTTTCGATTATGTTTGGCATTAAAAAGATAGACACTAAGTAGTACGACAAAGCTCATACTAAGCATTATTCCACTATAAATATGTGCTTGAGAGTAGTCCATAATCTCTACCATTTCATAGATGGCAACAGAAGCAACTTTTGTCTCTCCTGGGATACTTCCTCCAACCATAAGTACAACACCAAACTCCCCAACAGTATGTGCAAAAGTGATAATTATTGCAGTAAGAACAGCCGGTTTAATATTTGGTAGGGCGACTTGAAAAATAGTTTGAAATTGACTTTTTCCTGCAAGATAACTTGCCTCTATCATATTCTTATTAAGAGATTCAAAGCCACTTTGGAGTGGTTGGACCATAAAGGGAAGGGAGTAAAAACAGCTCGCAATAACAAGTGCTTTAAAGTTAAAGACAAGATTAATATCAAACACATCTTTAAAAAAAGCTCCAATAGGGGAGTTTTGCGAGAGTGCCATAAGAATATAAAAACCAAGAACAGAAGGAGGTAAAACGATAGGAAGTGCTGTTATGGCTTCAAGGAGTGGTTTTATCTTTGAGTGAGTTTGTGAGAGATACCAACTCAGAGGTAGTGCTATAATAAAGAGAATAACTACGGTAATACTAGCGAGTTTAAAGCTAAGCATAAAAGTATCGAGCATCATCGGATCTAACATGATAAAAACTCACTTATAGAGAGGTCAGATGACTTTATAAGGGCTGTAACTTTATCTCCCATTTGCAACTTCATTCTTGTGAGAGAAGCAGTTGTTATAATAGACTCTAGTAAAAAATCACTTTTTAAGAGTAGGGTAGTTAAAATCTTCCCTTGATCAATACTCTCAATAGTGCAAGGTATTTGATTTGAGTAGCTGAGTTCACCTACAAGGTCTTTTGCCAGAGCAACAGAGGTAGCTTTCGTGATGAGTATAACATCTTGTCCAACTACTACTTTTTCATTAAGCTCTAGACTTATCATCTTCAGTGTAGTTTTTTGTGTACTAAAAGTGATAATGTTAATGATCCCTTCACTCTCTATAGCACTAATAGTAGCGTTTATCTTACTCACTACAATTATACCCAAACGCTATGAAGATAGCTGCTGCTTCTTTACTGAGGATAAACTCATAAAATGCTGCTGCATCAGTACTGCTTTTTGCATGTTTTAAGATAACTATACCTTGAGATATAGGTTTGTACTCTTTGGTGTCTAAGAGAATCCAGTTCTCCCCCTCTATGTAACTTTTCATTTTAGGAGAGTAGAGAGAGGAGGCTGCTACTAAGCCAGCATCTGCTGCAGTGACTGCATAAGATAGCGTTTGGGATACTGATTCTCCATAGATAAACTTTGGTTTGAGTTTTTTATAGAGTTTTGCATTTGTAAGAGCCTCTTTAGCTGCGACACCATAGGGTGCAGTTTTTGGATTTGCGATGGCAACTCTTGAGATACTTTTGTCTGTTAAGAGTGCAAGGGAGAGTTTAGCTCTTCTCTTATTACTGATGAGTGCTAGTTTTCCTTGTGCATATACTTTTGGTTTGGTAATGGCTAAGGCATTTTTATAGAGTGCATTTGGGTAGAGCATATTTGCTGACATTAAGATATCGTAAGGTGCACCATGTGTAATCTGTGCTGTAAGTTTACCACTACTCCCTAAGATAATGTTGAGTTGTACTTGAGGATGTTTTTTTAAAAATGTCTCTTTGAGTGTTTTTATAGCATAGCTAACATTTGCAGCAACTGCTACATTTACAGGAGTGGCGTTTAAGAAGATAGAAGTAATTAAAAGGCTAAGAAATATCTTCATATATGAGACTCCTAGAAGAGGTAGTTAAACTCTAAACGCGAATCTAAGTAGTTTGATACAAAGTCCTGTGAATCACCAATAAAGTCTCTATATCCAACTCTCACTCTATACTGAAACTCTTTCATAGATGGAATATTTTGTACAATACCGAAGTAGTAAAACATACTATCAGCGGCTGCAGTTTTTTTGATGTCTCCATCAATGTAAAGTATGGAGGTTTGAATAAAAGGTGAGGTGTATAGACCACTGTTTGTAGCTCCTTTAACAAGCTCTAAGCGATATGATTTTGTATTTGCTTTCCAGTTATACATACCCATAGAGCGTGTATAACCAGCTGTTGGAAAACCACGCCATGGTGTAACTAAATCAGATTTATCCAAGATATTTGTGTATCCGAGGTTTATTTTATAGTCACCTACCTTAGTAACTACTCTTGCTGCAATCATCTGTGCATCTAGAGAGTTTGGATCTTTGTAGGCAGTTGAACCTGCAAGAAGTACACTCAGTGAAGGCCCTGCGATTGCTCCCGCACCATTATCAAACTGTTGAATATATCGTACTCCCGTTGTGATACTAAAGCCATCAAAATTAACTTTGTAGTTGAGTTCACCCATAGCCTGTGCAAGAAGTTGGGGAACTATATATGATGAGAAGTTGATTTTTAAATCTTTGATACTTCTGTTTTCTAAATCAAATACAATAAGCGGTGAATCAGTTGGTTTTCCTGCGGCTTTTAGTTTTGAGTAAGTGAGTCCTTTGAGCATACCGGCATCATCATTTTCACTCCACTCTGGTCTTACTCCAGTTGTAGAGTTCTCATCGCCAACCATTAAAACAGAGTGACCCTCTAAATGGTCACGTAGTTTCTGCTGGTAGAGGTATGTTGCAACAATTTTTGTATTAGGAATATCTTGAGAGTTTAGAACTAATCCATCAAAAGTATTTGGAACCATTTTTGTATCATTTGATTTTGTATAGAATGTCTCAACAAGTTGTCGACCGACAATAAATCTACTGTCTGATACTTTATAAGAAACATTGAGTTGCCCCACAATACCAAGTGATTTATTGCCTGTATTTGCATAGTCATAGCGACTTAGTGTGTCTTTCCCCGCTTTAATAGTGTTTACAGGATCAGAGTTGTCACGGAAAAAAGCATGTGAACCGTAGAGACCTAGGTTAAAATCAAAACCATTATAGAGAGCACTATTGTAAACGAGGGAAGCACCAAAAGCACTGATTAAATGTGAATCATGGCTAGGGTCTTCTGCATTATAGTGAAAATAAAAATTATTGTTTCTTAGTCGACCATAAATATTTCCATCTTGAAACATCTCTTTAAAACTATGGACCTCTTTTTGACTTCTGTTGTGAATAACAGTACCATTTGACTTTAGAGTAGATTTTACTAGATCTGTTGTGTCAATATTTTGAGTACTATTAGCAGATGCGAGTGACCCAAAGAAAAAAGAGACTGCCGTAATAAGTAGATTGATTTTTTTAGTCATTTAATCTATTATGCCTTATATAAAATATTAACTATAAGTATAGATAAAATATTTATAAAAATACCTTAATGGTATGTTCTGTGATAACCTTAAGAATTATTGAAATTAAGCATAAATTAATTAAAATAACCTTAATCTGGCTTTCGTTTAAGGTTCGATAGTTATACTTCCGACAACTAAAACAAGCGCTTGCGTTTGCTTAAATAAAATATGAAAAGGTTCATAATGAAATTTACTAAAATTGCAACTACTGAACAAATTGATCAAAAATGGATTTTGATTGATGCTGAAGGTAAAACTTTTGGTCGTATGATGACTGAAGTAGCTACGATTCTTCGTGGTAAAAACAAAGTTTGCTGGACTCCAAATATTGATTGTGGTGACTATGTTGTTATCATTAATGCTTCTAAAGCTAAGTTCAATGGACTTGGTAAAATAGCTAATAAAGAGTACTTCTCTCACTCAGGTTACTTCGGTTCAACTAAGAGTGTTAAAATGACTGAGCTTTTAGAGAAAAACCCAGAAAAACTTTACAAGTTATCTGCTCGTGGTATGCTTCCTAAAACTAAACTTGGTGCTAAAATGATCAAGAAATTAAAAATATATGCAGGTGCTGAACACCCTCACACTGCACAAATAGCTAAGTAAGGATTTTAAATGGCAAATACAATTTATGCAACAGGACGTCGTAAAGCGTCAATCGCAAAAGTATGGTTAACTCCAGGTACTGGTAAAATCACTATTAATGGTCTCTCTTTAGACGCATGGTTAGGTGGACTTGAAGCGAAAAAACTTCGTGTTAAACAACCACTTGCTGTATCTAAACTTTCTGAATCAGTTGACATCGTTGCTACTACTTTAGGTGGTGGTTTTGGTGGTCAAGCAGATGCACTTCGTCACGGTATCTCTCGTGCTTTAGTTGCTTTCAACCCAGAAATCAAAGCTATCCTTAAACCAGAGGGTATGATGACTCGTGATTCACGTGTTGTTGAACGTAAAAAACCAGGTAAGAGAAAAGCTCGTCGTTCTCGCCAGTTCTCAAAACGTTAATCACTCGATTTTCGTTTTTATCAAGACTTTTTGTCTTGGTAAATTTTTCTAATTTTTAAAACTTCAAACATTTCTTTTTCTTATCATAACTTTTTTCTATAAAACACTCAATTTTAATTAATCTTTTATATTCATAGGGGTAAAATAACCTGTTCAAAGGAGAAAAATGAAATATATAAAAATAGCTCTTTTGATGTTATCAACAGCTTTACTTGCAACTTCAGAGGTAGATACCTTTTCTGAAGTCTTTAGTGAAGCTAAGACGAGTGGTAATA
The DNA here is from genome assembly GCA_027063505.1 of Sulfurimonas sp. GTDB lineage: Bacteria > Campylobacterota > Campylobacteria > Campylobacterales > Sulfurimonadaceae > Sulfurimonas. The sequence continues at coordinate 9,244 of JAMORO010000063.1, read as the reverse complement.
TCAAATACTATTATATCCAAACGGATAAAGACAATACATATTCTCAAACAGCAGACACATCAGCAAATGCCAACTCTCTTGGTGGTCAGTTAAGTTTTAAAACTGCCTCTCTTCACGGTTTTCGTGCAGCAGCTACTTTTATGACTACAAACCCTTTTTTACTTGATGGTGCAGTAGATACATCCATTATAGGAAAAGATAATGGTGCAAGAGGTGGCAATGCAGAGGAGGGATTTTCAGTATTAGGCGAGGGATATTTAGCCTATTCTTATACTGACTTTGATTTTCTTTATGGTCGTAAAGTGATTAAAACACCCCTTATTCATGCTAAAGAGGTCCGTATGTTACCCTCTGCAGTGGAAGGGGCTTTTGCAACTTATACCATAGATAAACAAGGACTATTCACACTCGCATATATTGATAAATTTAAGCAGAGAACATCAAGTAGATTTATAAATATGCAAGCACATGCCCTTGGCACAAACATTGAAGCTGTGACTGGTTCAAAAACAGGTGGTGTTGTGATGGCTGGTGTCGATTATAAGAGGGAGAGTTATAGTTTTAAAGTGTATGATTACTTTGCACAGGACTTTATGAACTCACTCTATCTTGATACTACATATAAAATAAATATATCAAATGTAAAATTGACTTTAGCGGTACAGTACATTAATCAAAAAAGTGTTGGAAATGCAGAGAAAAATCTTGCAAAAATAGGGAGCCTTACAGGGGCAAAAGCTATTTCATCGAATGCTTTTGGTCTTAAAGCTGTTGCAACACTTAAGAGTGCAAAAGTTACACTTGCATACTCAAATGTTTTAAGAGATGAGAAGTCGCATGACTCTTTAGTGTTACCATGGGATGGTACACCGCTTTTTACAAATATGATTACATCAAATGATCTTTTTCAGTCTATCTATGGAAGTTCTTTAAAGTCTGATAGTATTTATATTGGTGGATCACAAGGTGTTAAGTTTGCTTACAATCAGAAGTTTGATTCTTTTGGTTTAGATGGTTTTAGTACTTCTCTCTCCTATCTTTATACAACAAATGATAGAGTAGGCTTTACAAATGCACAGCAGGATTACAACTTCGTTTTAGCATATAAAATGGATAAAGTATTCTCTGTAGCACTCAAAGGAATTTGGGTTACAGATAATACAGGTGCAAGTGCAGATGGCAGAGTTAACCAACTCAAGCTACTGTCTCAGTATAGAGTCATAGCAAACTATAAATTTTAAAATAAAAAAGGAAACAAAATATGAAAAAAACAGTATTAGCGATGAGTGCAGTAGCACTGCTTTTAGTAGGATGTAGTCACTCTAGTGATGCAAAACCAAGCCATGTAAGTAATGCAGAGCATAAAGCAGGAGATGCAACAACACACGAAAAACATTGGAATTATGAAGAGAATGGTCCATCTCACTGGGATGAGTTCTCAAAAACTTGTGGAACAGGTCAACACCAATCTCCAGTAAATATTATCCCTGGAAAGACTATGAGTATGAATCATGATTATGATTTAAGTATGCATGAAGATGTTTCAGTAATGGCTAAAATTATAGATAATGGTCACTCTATAAAAGTTACTCCAGAGCATGGTGGAAGTATTACCCTTCATGGAGAAACTTTTAATCTTTTACAGTTTCACTTTCATGGAAAGTCTGAACATACAGTAGGTGGAAAACGCTATGATATGGTTGCTCATATGGTACATCAAAATCCAAAAACAAAACAGCTTGCTGTTGTAGCTGTTTTCTTTACAGAGGGGGAAGAGAGTTCTATCTTAAATAGTGTTATAGATAATGTGGGTAAAACTGCAAAACTTGATCCTCAAGATCTTTTACCAACAGATAGTGCACACTACTATCACTATGTAGGTTCACTTACAACACCACCATGTTCTGAAAATGTTCAGTGGTATCTTTTAAAGACTCCTAAAACAGCATCTGCAGCACAGATTGAACACTTTAGAAAGTTCTATGTAGATAATGAACGTCCAGTTCAAGAACTTCATGATAGAGTAGTTGAATCTAACTAAAAACAGATAGTTAACTTTATTTAACTATAATACCTTCAAATAAAACTTGAAGGTATTTCATGAAAAAAAGTATAATCGCTGTTACAATTCTCCTTGTTGGTATAGCATCTCTTCCAATCATTGGTAATTCAGTTATGAAGACAACTTTAGACGAAAAAGTTTCTGAATTAAAATCGTATGGAATAGAGACAAAAAAAGATGAAATAGACTCTTCATATTTAAGCACATCAAGACACTTTGAGTTTGAACTTCAAGACTCTAAAGCTTTTATGAGTCACTTAAATCAGTATTCGGACAAACAAGTTCCTGCTTATACAAATGCTATGCTTGATGGTGTTAAGTTTGGTGTCGATGTTGAGTACTCTAATCTTCCATTTGCTAAAGCAGTCTCTCTTGATCTTTATCCTTTAGCATTAGCAACAGAGTTAGAGGATGAAATTAGGATAGAGGATCCTCATTTTCTTAGTTATGTAGAGAAGTTTTTAAGTAGTAAAGGGCTTCTTTATCATATAGAGTATAATTTTTTGAATGATGATTTTAAGGGTAATATCAAAAATATTAATGAAAAATATACGATGAAAGATGGAGTAAAGTTCGCAGTAGCTATTAAGGATGCAACTTTTTCTGGTAATGGTGAACTTTTAGCACCTCAAAGAGTTGACTCTACTTTTAAAGTGATACAACTTAATCTTGAACAAAATAATAAAAACTTACATGTACTCTTCACAAACTTTAAAACATCAAATAATTTTGAATCAAAAATTACATACGTGACAAGTGCAGAGCTTGAAAAGATGGAGGTTAAGATAGCAGGAACAGGTGATGATGGTCTTATTGTTCTGAAAAAACTACGAATGAATGCCTCTTCAAATGATCAAGGGTCTAAAGTTGAACTGAACTCAAAAACATCAGCAGAAGAGTTTTTGATAGACTCTCCTAAGATTTCTGTAGCTATGAAGCATTTTAATATTGATGTTGCATTAAATGATCTTGATAAAGTTACTGTGGCAGAGTTAACAGAACTCCTCTCAGATAAAGCAGCTATGCAACAGCCTAAATCACAAGAGAAGTTTCAATCCTTAGCACTTGAGCTTGTCTCTAAAGGTTTTGTTTTTAATATAGCAGACTTTTCACTTAAAAATATTAAGGTAAATAAAACTGAAGATTTTCAAGGATTTTTAGTTCAGTCAAAACTTACTGTAAAAGAGGATGCTGACCTCAAAGATAAGATGAAAATGTCACCTATGATGGCTATTCAAAATGTAGAATTAGATACAAACATTACTTTATCAAAGAAAATTTATGGAGCACTTACAGGGAACCGTCCGATGCTCGCAAGTTTTCGTAATTTTGCGAAAGAGGATGGTGAAAATCTAATCTTTAAACTAGAGTTTAAAGACTCAAAAGCAACTGTAAATGGAAAACCACTTAATTAATAATGCGCATTTTATTTCTCTTTTTACTAAGTTGGAGTTTAAATGCTTCAACTCTTCATCTAGCAACCTCTTCTAATCCTGCACGCCTCAACCCTATTTTAGCAACGGACTCCTCCTCTTCAGAGATTGCTGGATTTTTGTTCAATGGACTTGTAAAGTTTGATAGAGACTCCAAAGAGATTATTGGAGATTTAGCAAAAAAATTCTACTTTAGAGATAGTACTACACTTGTATTTGAGTTACAAGAGGGTGTGAAGTGGCATGATGGGGAAGAGTTTAGTGCCAAAGATGTTCTTTTTACATATGAGACACTTATCTCAGATAAGATTGCTTCACCCTATAGTGCTGGATTTCGATTTGTAAAAAGTGTGAAAATGCTCTCAAAATATAAGATAGAGGTAAAGTATAAGCAGGCTTACTTTAAAGCTTTAGAGACCTGGATGATGGGAATACTCCCCGAACATCTGCTAAAAGATGAGCAAAACCTTATGAGCGCTAAGTTTAATACAAATCCTGTGGGAACCGGACCGTATAAACTAGAACAGTTAGAGTACTCAAAAAATATAGTGTTAGCAGCCTTTGATAAGTATTTTGAAGGGCGACCTAAAATTGATAAAATTAGTTTTCATGTGATTGGAGATCCTATGACTCGCTTCTTAATGCTAAAGTCTGCACAGTTAGATATAGGAAGTATTGACCCTATGGCGTTTGAGAGACAGCTCCATAAAGATTTTTTTGAAAAGTTTAATATATATGAAAAGATTAGCCTCTCTTACACCTATTTAGGATTTAATCTTAGAGTAGAGAAGTTTAAAGATGCAAATGTTCGTAAAGCACTCTCTTTAGCTATAGATAGACAAGAACTGGTAGATATACTCTTCTTTAAACATGCAAAAGTATGTAGTGGCCCTTTTCTTCCTGGTACTGTAGCGTTTAACAAGAGTGTAGAAGTACCAACTCAAAACATAGTAGAAGCAAAACGGCTTTTGAAATTAGCAGGATATGATGCAAATTATCCTTTTGAGTTTGAGATAGTGACTTCTAACTCAAACGCCATTAGACCCTATGCTGCACAGATTCTACAGCATCAGCTTAAAAAAGCGGGTGTTGTTGTAACTCTTCGTGTTATGGAGTGGCAAGCTTTTTTAAATATGGTTGTTTTTCCGCATAAGTTTGAGAGTGTTCTTCTTGGATGGGGGCTTTCACCTACACCAGATCCCTATCTCTTCTGGCATAAAGATAGTGATAAAAAAGGGGGCTTTAATTTAGTGGGTTATAATAATAGTCGAGTAAATAAAATGATTGAAGAGTCTCAGAGTATAGTAGATAGAAAGAGACTAGGAAAAATTTGGCAAGAGATGTTTCAGCTTATAACAGATGATAATCCTTATCTCTTTTTATATATTCCTAACTCTATCACAGCAGTAAACAGAAGTATTAAAAATGTGAAACCATCACTGAGTGGTATCTGGTATGATTATCGAGATTGGGAAAAAATAACAATTAAATAGGAAATAAGTATGCGATTTTTTTTACTTACACTTTCTTTATGTTTTACTCTGCTTGCCGGAGTCGTTGAGCAGAGTGAGATAGTTGGGGATTCTAAGAGTACAGAAGTAACATTTATAAAACTACGAGATGTTCCCCAAGAGAGCGCAAATATATCTGTAGTGATAGATAGAGCTGTAAAAACATTGGCCTCAAAAGAGAATGTAAATGATATTGAAAGTGCTTTAAAAGTATATAGTACAACGATTGATACCCTTTTAGATGATGCTAGAACAGATTACTTAGAGTATGTAAGCATACGAGACTTAACGAAGTATCAGGATGAACTACATATAAACCTTACACAACTTGAATCATGGAAAACTATACTTGAAGAGAGAATTACTGTTTTTGATGAGTATAAAAAAGAGTTGGGTAAGTATGGAGAAATTTGGAATAAAACATACAAAAATGCACAAGTACAAAAGGCCCCTGTCGCCATTTTAAAGCAGATTAAAACGGTACGTATAGAGTTAGAAGAGTTGAGTGTAAAAGGAAAGAATCGTTATGACACTCTTTTAACAGATTCGAGTACAATTCACACGAAGATTATAGAAATGCAAGAGATGCAAAAAAAAGTTTTAGAAGCTATAAATATAGTTTCGAGCAAGGTCTTTTATCAAAATAATTTATCTCTGATTGACTTACTAAAAGAGAATGGTTTTAATCCTGAAATTTTTTTTATAAGTGCAATTAATTCTTTAATAGAAAAAGCACAAGAGACCCGCTCTTTTTATTCTACAGAGAGTGAAAAACTTTTTATCTTTGGATTAATTAGTTTAGGAATATTTGCATTAGTATTTATATTCTTTTATCTCTATAAGAGTCGTAAACTTTTTGTATATGCAAACTCGTATAGAAAAAAAGAGTTTATATATATAAGATACCCTTTTTCTACTCTAGTTATTCTTCTTCTCTTTGCAAATACATTATTTTTTGATCTTTCGCAAAGTGTAAAAGAGATACAACTACTCATCTTATTGATTCCTGTGTTTAGAATTTTACAAGTACAGTTTCCAAAAAAGATAATTAGACATGTTTATATCTACTTTCTTCTATATACACTAAGTATTATTTTAAATAATGCAGTTGACACTCCGCTAGATAGTAGGTTTTTTGGCATACTTTTAGAAATGCTCTTATTTATTTTACTTTACAAGTTGATTAAAGATAAAGTTTTTAGTTTTCTAAAAAAAGATTCTATTAAAAATGCTATCTATAAACTCTTAGGAGTTTGTGCTGCTTTAGTCTTAATAGCAATAGGTGCAGATGTATATGGAGCGACTCTTCTAGCTTCTAATATCAGTAATGGAATTTTTACTCTTCTCTATGCCTCAATGATCTTTTATCTTTTGAGTACAATATTAACAGGCTACATAGTTATCTTATTAAGAAGAAGAATTGCATCGGCCTCTTTTCCTATATTGAAAAAATTTACACTTAATATTGAAAAAATGACTATTATGTTTGTGAAAATATTTATGTTCGCATGGTGGTTTATAATAGTGAGTAAAACTATTGGGGTTTATGAACATATTGTAGAGGTAAAAAATTCACTCATGTCACTTGCTTGGAAGTTTGGTGAGACAACAATCTCTGTATCTTCTATTTTTGATTTCTTCCTTATCATCTTTAGTACATGGTTTTTACTAAAACTAATTAACATTATTTTACAAGTTGAAATATTTTCGCGTTTTAAATTTCCAAGAGGATTTCCCACAGCAATAACGACAGTTTTGAATTATACGATTGTTATAAGTGGAGGTATGATTGCTTTAATGTCCTTAGGTGTAACAACAGAGCAATTTACTTTAGTTTTTGGGGCTTTAGGTGTAGGTATTGGTTTTGGTTTAAGAAATATTATCGCAAATTTTATCTCTGGGATAATTATGGTTTTTGAACGTCCAATACAGATAGGCGATACGATAGAGATTAATAAGATTTTAGGAAAAGTACAAGCGATTGGAACAAGATCAAGTACAATTAAAACATTTGATGGCTCAGAAGTTATTATTCCTAATGCTGATTTTATCGCAAAAGATATAACCAACTGGACACTCTCTGATGAACATCGTAGAAAGATACTCTCCTTTAAAGTAGATTTAGAGAGTGATATAGAAGAGGTACTTACGATCATGAAGTCTGTTGCCGTCTCACATAAAGATGTTTTGAAAAATCCTGAACCACTTGCAACTTTTGTAGGCTTTGGTGAATACTACCTTGAATTTAAGTTATATTTTTGGCTTGATGAAAACCTAATAATAGCACCAAGTGATATAGCCATAGGGGTTTATACACGACTAAAAGAGCATAATATAAAGATGCCAATACAAAAACAGCATTTTATAGATAAAGAGGAGAAATAATTATGATAATACTTTTTGATTTAGATGGGACATTAATAGACTCTACAGAAGCAATTTTAGAGAGTTTTCATAACTCATATATGGTACATAAGGAAAAAGCTCCGAGTGATACAGAAATAAAAGCACTTATTGGCTATCCTTTAGATGTAATGTATAGTAGACTCGGTATTGATGAGGCTAGAGTATGGCATTTTGTAACAACATACAAAGAGTATTATCGAGTGATTTCTAAAGAGAAAACTTTCTTATTGCCGAGGGCTAAAGAGGCCGTGACTCTAGCAGCTAGTTTTGCAGAGGTTGGTGTGGTAACAACAAAGACAGGACTTTTTTCAAAAGAGTTAATGGAACACTTTGGACTTATGGAGTACTTTAAAGTGCTTATAGGTCGTGAGCATGTAGAAAACCCCAAGCCACATAAAGAGCCTATTTTAAAGGCTTTAGAATCTTTTGAGATAGATAATAAAGAGATATGGATGATAGGAGATACGAAACTAGATCTTCTCTCAGCTGAGAATGCTGGAGTGAATTCTCTTGGTGTTCTTAGTGGATATGACACAAAAGAGACACTTAAAAAGTATACAAATCATATTTATAGAGATGCATTTGAGGGTATGATTTTTTTAAAAAGTAGGAAATAATCACACACTTTACTTGCTTACTTATCTATCTCATATTATCAAGCTATATTTAAGTCCCACTTGCCTAAAATACAATAAATAGAATTGATAGAAAATATTCATATGTTTCTTGAAAAAACTTAAGGAGAATTTATGCTAGAAATTAGATGGCATAGTCGTGCTGGTCAAGGGGCTGTAACAGGAGCTAAAGGTTTAGCTGATGTTATTTCGACAACTGGAAAGCATGTACAAGCATTCGCGTTTTACGGATCTGCTAAACGTGGAGCTGCAATGACGGCATATAACCGTGTTGATGATGCAGTAATTATGAATCATGAGAAATATATGGAACCAGACTTTGTTTTCGTTATTGACCCTGCATTAGTTTACACTTCAGATGTGACTATTAATGGTAAAAAAGATACAAAATACATTATTACTACTCATATGAGTACAGAAGAACTGATAGCTTCTCAACCAAAACTTGAGGGGAAAGAGGTTTATACTGTAGATTGTATTACTATTGCGAATGAGACTATTGGCCGTGCTATTCCAAACACTCCAATGCTTGGTGCATTTATGAAGATTTCTGGTATGTATGACATAGAGTTCTTTAAAGAAAATATGCAGAGAGTTCTTGGTAAATTACCACAGAAAATTATTGACGGAAATATGTTAGCAATTCAACGCGCATATGACGAAGTAAAGTAAGGAGCTAAGAATGGCAAATACAGGTTGGGATGAATTTGAAATCGGAGCAATGCTTCGTACATTTGAGGGTGAAGCTGGCAATATCGCTGGAACTTTACAAGAAGACCGTAAGTACACAGAAAATAGCTCATTTAGTGCTAGTGTAGCTGACTGGAGACTAGAGAAACCAATATTTGCAAAAGATTATTGTATCGATTGTCAATTTTGTTGGATTTACTGTCCAGATATTTCAATTATTTCTCGTGATAAGAAGATGATTGGTATAGATATGGATCACTGTAAAGGGTGTGGAATTTGTGTTGAGGTTTGTCCTACAAATCCAAAATCACTTTTAATGTTCCCAGAACAAGCAGATGAAGAGACTGAGATTGCTCAGTGGCCTGCTAAAGAAACGAAGGAGAAATAGATGGCATTTGATAAAATCGAACTAAAAGATATTGAAGTTTGGGATGGTAACTTTGCTGCTGCTCAAGCTTTAAGACAGTGTCAAATTGATGTTGTTGCTGCTTACCCGATTACTCCATC
>JAMORO010000062.1 GCA_027063505.1 Sulfurimonas sp. | reverse complement strand
TTTTTTAAAAAGATGCATGACTTAACGGATGTAAGAAGAAAACTAGGGCTTAGAAGTGGGTTTAATACTATAGAAAAACTACCTCGTGTAGCACAGAGTGAGTATGCTATTACGGGTGTTTTTCATAAGCCATATGTCAAAAAATATGCTGAAATATTTTCAGATAGATATAAAAGATTTGCTCTTATTCAAGGGAATGAGGGAACACCTGAACTCTTTAGTAAAGGAAGACTTTGGATTGTAAATGGATCTGAAATAGAGGAGTTTATAGTTGATCCAGCCCATTATGGAATTAACTATAGCAAGTCATGGGATAAGATAGGCATTAAAGAGTCTGTCGAGCAGTTAAATAACCCATCAGCAGAGTACCTTAAACTTGCAAAACTTAATGCTGCTGTTTACCTCTTTGTAACTCAAAAAGCTACAAGTATAGATGAGGCATTTGCGATGTTAAATGGATAAACCCTCAAACCATTATAAAAATGTTCTGCATGGTTTTTTTCTCTCTATAGGAACAACTATAGCAGAGCCCTCTACGATTTTACCTCTTATAGTAAATCACTTTGGAGGGAGTTCTCTTTTAGTCGGTTTTTTTGCTTCACTCCTTCGAGGTGGGGCTATTTTAGTACAACTCTTTGCTGCATTTAAAGCACAGAATTATCCTCTTATGCTCCCTTTTATTCGGCGAGTTTTTTTCATACGGTTTTTAGCATGGTTCTTCATAGGTCTCTCTATCATTCTTTTGGGCGACTCTCATCCCAATATAACACTTTTTTGTATAGGTTTAGGACTTTTTATCTTCTCTTTTAGTGCTGGTTTTGGGGCTATATATTTTAAAGATATTATTGCGAAGATTTTTTCACATAAATTTCGTGGGAAAACAATGGCATATAGACAGTTTTTTAGTGCTTTTGGGGGACTTCTTAGTGGTACTTTAGCTGCTATTGTCCTAGAGCATTTTCCTGCACCTCAGAGTTATGGGTACCTTTTTATTATTAGCTCTTTTGTAATGGGATTTGGATATATTGCATTTGGTACTATTGACGAACCTGTAAAAGAGGATATACCAAAGAAAGAGAACTCTTTTACTCTTTTTTTACAAAATTCACTAAAAATTCTCCGTGAAGATAAAGAGCTGCAGATACAACTAAGCACATTTTTACTTGCCTATGCCTATCTTATCTCTCTACCTTTTATTATTTTAGATGCACAAACAAAGATTGCTCTTGATGGAGTAGCCATTGGCTCTTTGATAACAACACAGATGGTTGGGGCAATGCTAAGTAACTTAATATGGGGAAAATTAAGTGGCAATGGAAGAAATAGACTCACTGCAAATATCTCCATAGCATTACAAATTATAGCGATCTCTTTAGCTTTTAGTGCATCGAGTATTTATGAGTATATGTTGCTATTTTTTATTGTGGGTGGGGCAGTTGATGGCAATAGAATTGCATCCGGAAATCTTATTTTAAAACTAGCTCCTCCGCAGAAGAGAGCTGTCTATGTGGCTTTACAGATAAATATCATCTCTTTTGGACTCTTTTTCTCTCTTTTTGGAGGGCTTGTTTTACAAATAAGCAGTTATATCATTCTCTACTCACTGACACTTTTACTCTTAAGTGCTGCACTCCTTTTATCTTTTAAACTCAAAGATTAAAGAGCTTAAAGAGAGTGCTAACTCCAACTTTCCATATATTTTTTTGCTTTTTCATCTAACATCTTCATTCTCTCTTTTCCTTTTGGCACTGTTTTACGAAGTGTTTTCATCTCTTGAAGAAATGCTACTATACTTTCAGGTATCATTTTTTGTAAAAATATTCGCAAATACTTTGCCATAGCAGGGGATGCTCCTGATGTGGAGACAGCGACTGTTAAATCTCCTTTTTTGATGTAAGAGGGAAAGATAAAATCACAATAAGCAGTAGAGTCTACAGCATTACAGAGGCAGTTGTATTTTTTAGACTCTTGGAATATTTCTGCTTGTAGGTCGAGGTTATCAACAGCTACAACAACGATGGCATACTCTTTTATATCACCATTTTTGTAAGCTCGTTTTTCAAAAGTAAGATTCTCTTTTTTTATAATTTTAAGCATCTCATCTGAAAACTCTTCTGCAACAAGAGTAATATAATGAGTAAAATCTAAAAGATGCTCTAATTTTTCATAAGCTACATTACCACCACCTACGATTAAAATTTTTTTATTGTCTAGTTTTAAAAAAGCGGGAAAATAAGCCATGTTTGAAATACCTAAAATTAATATTAATTATGTAATCATAACATATAGCAAAGCAAAATTATTGATAAACATCAATGAAATATTAGAAAAAGCTAGATACAATCACTAAAATAGAAAAAATTTAATTTAAAGTAACAAAATATGAAACAAGAGATACTTTCAAGAATACAAAAAAAGTTCCCACTCGTTGCAGAGCCATTTAAAGTGATAGCAGAAGAGTTAGAGATTGAAGAGCCTGAAGTCCTTTCTATCTTACAAGCCCAAAAAAAAGCAAATATTATTCGTCAAACATCTGCAATCTTTGATACAAAAAGATTAGGATATAAATCCTCTTTAGTAGCATTTAAAATAGCTGAAGATAAAATAGATAAAGCCGTAGAGATTATAAATGCACATCCAGGAGTTTCACATAACTACGAGCGAAATCATGAGTTTAATATCTGGTTTACTATGGCAGTAGCTCCTGACTCCACTTTAGGTTTAGATAAAACTATAGAAATTTTAGCTAAGTTAACAGAGGCAGATGAGTATATAATGCTTCCAACTTTGAAGCTATTTAAAATAAATGTAAAACTTAACACTACAGGAAAAGATAAGAAAAAAGAGAAGGTAAAAAAAGTAGTACACTCTGAGATAGAACTTACACCACTTCATCATCAAATAATTCAAAAAATACAGTATGACATAGAGTTTGTAAGTGAACCTTTTAAACAGATTGTGGATGATTTAGATATAAGTTATGAGAGACTTTTTGAAATCTTGCAAGAGCTTCAAGCATCTGGAATTATGAGAAGATTTGCTTCTATTTTAAATCATAGAAAAGCAGGATTTAATGCAAATGCTATGGTGGTTTGGGATGTTGATGAAGTAAAAGGTGAAGAGATAGGAGAACAAGCAGCTACTTTTTCTGCTGTGAGTCACTGCTATCTCCGTCCAAAGTATCCAAACTGGCAGTATAACCTTTTTACAATGGTTCATGGAAAAACAACAGAAGAGACAAATGGCATTATAAAAGAGATGTCTGAGGAGATAGAATCAAAATCTTATATGCCTCTGTACTCTTCAAGAGAGTTTAAAAAGGTACGAATTGAGTACTTTACTCCCTCTTTTAAGATTTGGGAAGAGAAGCATAAAACAAAATAAGTTTAAAAATTAAGCATTGTTTTGTAGTGAAATTTCGCTATTTTGCTATAATTTCTCTATTATAAATCATGGAGATAGATCAAGATGCAACAAACGCCATTAGAGAGTTTTATAGATCACAAGTCCGATACAGGAATGCAGTGTGGCTCTTACTCCATAGATATACCAAAACTAAAAGAGGGTGAACAGTACCGCTTTCACTTTGATGCTGTAGCCTGTGTAGGGTGTCGCTGTTGTGAAGTGGCTTGTAATGAGCAGAACAATAATCCGGCAGATATTAAATGGCGTCGTGTTGGTGAGATGGAGGGAGGTGATTTTCCTGCATTTACACAACTTCTAAACTCTATGTCATGTAACCACTGTATAGATCCAGAGTGTATGAAGGGGTGTCCGACAAACTCTTATATCAAAATAGATGAAACAGGAATAGTTGTTCATGATGATGATGTCTGTATTGGGTGTCAGTACTGTACTTGGAACTGTCCGTATGGTGTACCAGTCTTTCATGAAGAGCGTAAAATAGTTACAAAATGTCATATGTGTCATGAGCGTTTAGATGTGGGTCAGTCTCCTGCTTGTGTTCAAGCTTGTCCTGCTGGAGCTATTGAGATAGAGGCCGTAAATGTTGAAGAGTGGTTAAATAGAGATATTTATGAAAACGCAAATATGCCTTTTCTTCCAGATGCTCGTATCACAAACTCTACAACTCGCTACACACTGCCAGATAACTTACCTGAGAAGATGAAAGAGATGGATGAGCATATACTTAAACCTGCTCATAAAGAGTTACCACTTGTTTTTATGACAGTGCTTAC
>JAMORO010000061.1 GCA_027063505.1 Sulfurimonas sp. | reverse complement strand
TCAATGATCTCAAACATTCTCTTAACTCTTCAACTCGAAAAGTTCGTAACCTGTTTTAAACAAGGTGTCTCTGTTTGTGGATGGGAATTATAGGGTTGTATTGCTTAGTAATTGCTTAAATGGTGGAAAGAGTTTAAAAGAAATTAAAAAGTAATATTTGCATACCCTGTTTCAGGGTGTATTGTTATAACTACTGTTTCTACTCCATTGCCTAATGTAATTAAACAATCTGATTGTAATAGTCTTTTAGTGCCCGCTGAATAAGGCCCTGTCATGGAACTATGATCTCCTTGTAACGGTCTACCTAAGTAATCAAATGCTACTCTGGCCCAATTACTTCGACAGCCACCACTAAAGGCAACAGTCTCTACTCCATAGCTAAGTCCTAGGTTTAATTTTTTCATTCCTTTAAAAGTACTATCTCTTATATCTATAGCTGAAGCATTACCATAACCACCTGTCATGATTTGATCAGGATTTTCTGGATTTAAAGCGATCTCACTTTCACTTGCATCTCCTCCATAAGCTCCAGAATCTGAAAAGATAGTGTATGCAGGAACATTTTTTGTAAAATCACTATTACTAAAGACTATCTGCCATCTTCCTTTATACCATTCATTATCACTTGCATCATATACATCATTAACTATAGCCAAATGCTGCGTATATCTTATGTGAGATAAAAGTTGCACAGCAGCTTCTTGTAGCGGGTTAGTTTTTGTACGAGGGATTATAGTAGCAGCTAATATACCAATAACTACTATTACAAACACTAATTCTATCATTGTAAATGCTTTTTTCATATTTCAAGTATATCAAAAAAGTGCATAAAAAAAAAGTTCTGTAAAGGAAAAAGGAAAGGAAAGGAAAAAGAAGAGAAGTGGGAGAGACAACTCTCTCCCTAGAAAATAAAAAAACTACTACAGTTTTTCAGCTTCTTGTACATCATAAAGGATATCATCCATAGGATGTCTATACATTGGCATTGCAAGACGTTTTTCATCAAGGATATGCCCGATGAAACCGATTGAACGACCAACAATAAAGAATGCGTTAAGAGTCCCTGAAGAGATAAACTCGTTAATCTCAGTTTCAGTATATCCTAAAGCTCTCCACATATCTACCATTAAGATACCAATAGTACCATCAACATTTAAGATAAGATTCTCTTTTTTACTTGTAGTAAGAGCTTCAACAGTTCTTGCATAGTCAAGTAAAGGAGTTGCTGGAAAGTGTTCAGCTGCAAAGTTCATAAGACCAGTTACACGTAAATCTGGGTTCTTAAGAGATTTAATACGGTGACCAATACCTGGAATTGGAATCCCTTGTTTCTTCATGTGACCTAAGAACTCTTTTGGAGTGAGACCATTATCATCAGCATATTTAAAGTGCTCAGCAGCACCATCAATAGCACCACCAAAACGTGGACCAATTGTTAAAAGACCAGTAACAAGTGACTCAACTACTGATTTACCTGCACGAGCAGTTACTTTAGCATTATGAGCACCAGAAACAGCTGGACCATGGTCAGCAACAGTTTTCATTACAGTTTCAATGAAGTCTGTAGCCCATTTTGGATACTGTTTTTTGAACCATAAAAGTGATATAACATCACCAATACCTTTGCCAGTATCAGGAGTAGCTACACTAGAGATTGGGAAACCAGCATAAGTACACTCTTCACCACGATCATCAGAAATAGTACAGATAAACTCTTTACTTCTTCTTACTGTTGGACATATATTCATCGCGGGCTCAGGTATGTTTTTAATAACACCCTCGGCATGAAGTTCATGATAAACTGCAGCAATAATTTCAGGTAAATCATTAAATGAACCTGGAACATGAATACCAGCTTCTCTCATCGCATTATTTTTATACTCTGCAGTTTCCATCTCGCCATTTGCAGAAGCCCCTGCATGACCAAACTGAACACCTGAATCATAATACTTAGCAATCGTACCGATACACCAAGCAATAACTGGCTTTGTAATAGCACCAGACTTAACAGCTTCGATTACTTTATACTCTTCAGTACCACCAACTTCACCAAGAAGAATCATGTACTTAACAGCTGGATTTTTTTCCATTCTAAGCATATTGTCAATAAAAACAGATCCAACGAATCTATCCCCACCAATTGCAACACCCTCAGCAATACCATCTGCATTTATAGCAATAATATTTGAAAGCTCATTGAAAAGTCCACCTGAACGTGTAACTAGTCCACAAGAACCAGCACGGTGAAGTTTAGAGTTAACGATATTAGTAATAGTACCACCAATGTTAGCTACTTTGAATGCACCCGGAGTGATAGCACCAACAGTTGCAGGACCGATGATAGTTACACCTTTCTCACGAGCTGTTTGATTCATACCACGAGCTAAACGCTCAGGGATACCTTCAGCAGTAATCATCATAGATGAAAAACCACCAATTTCAAGTGCTTCCATTGTTACATCGTAAGCAGTTCTAAACGATGCAAAGTTTAAAAGTACATCAGCTTGAGGCTGAGCAGCTTTTGCAGCAGCAGTTGTTTTGAAAAGAGGAATCATAACTTCATCAGGTCCGAAGAAGAATTTCTCAAATTTATTTCCACTTGTAGGTGCAACGATAGCAGCTACTGATGGAGTTTTTCTTTGAATAGTATAATCGTAATCAAGCATTCTTTGAATAGCAGTTTTGTTGTTATTCCAGAAGATAGCTTGTGTGTCTTTAGTATATAGTTGTTCCATTATTTCTCCTTACTTCTCTAATGCCATACGCACAATGTCTGTAACATGTGTTTCTGGTCCATAAACTTCGATGTATAAACCAAGTCTGTCAGCAGCTTCTTTAATATCTTTAAGACCTTTTTCATAGTTAGGTCCTCCACGACGAACGTAGATTTTAAGATCAACTTCTTTCATCTTATCTGCATAATTTTCAAATGCTTGAATAATACCAGTAAATGTTTTAGCTACATCAGTAAAGTTAGCAATAGCTCCACCGATAATCATTACTTTTCCACGACCTTGAGGGTCTTTTTCTCTTGTCATTAAGTCAAGAAGAGTCTCTGCATAAAATTTTGTCTCACCAGTAGTTGGACCACCTGAGTACTCACCGTAGTTAGCTAGATCATCGATCCCAGCCATATCAGCAATAGTATCTGCATAAACAACAGAAGCACCACCACCAGCAACCATAGTCCAGATTCTAGCTTCTGGCTTAAGTAGTGTAAGTTTAAGTGAAGCACCAGTTTTAGCATCAGCTTCTTCAATAGCTTCAACTTCTGGAGATTTAGCTTCCATACCGAATGCAGTAGGGTACTCAACATCGCCCCACTCTTCTACCATCATAAATCCAGCAGTATCATCAAGTTTTGCAACCATATCTAAAAGTTCGATTTTGTTTCCTTGCATTACAAAAGGATTGATTTCAAGGTATGCGAAGTTTAACTCACGGTATGCTTTAAAGAAACCAATACAAAATTCAGCAAAATTTGCTTTATCTTTCTCAGCAACATCTTTAGGTACATTTGCACGAATTGCAGTTGCAATTTCATCTTCAGTTGCAGTAATAGGAAATGCTACTTCGATAACTTTTTCATCCCAATTTTCTTCAATTGCGATACCACCTTCTGCAGACATGTAGATAACATCATTGTCACCTACACATGTAGCAGAAACATAATACTCTTCAGATTGTTTGTGCGGAGTAAATGGCTCAACAATGAAGTTAGTTAATTTATCTACAGATGGCTCGCCAGTAGGCTTGTCTCCATCAAATGAAAAGTAAACTTTTTGGTCTCCAGAAGATTTTTCATCTATCCAAGAAGCAGCTTTAGCTAAAGACACATCACCTGGTTTAGTATCTTTAAAAAGAACTAAATCATTCATACCACGCTTACCAAATAACATATCTGGTTTTGCAACTAATGTTTTTTCATTTAACCAAGCTTTAGTTTTTGCAGCTTCAAGTAATTCTGATCCATTCTGAACCATAACAGTCTCGTATGCATAAGTAAAATCTGGAAAATATTTATCCCAATGTTTCGCTAAGATTGACTTAGCATCATATTCGCGTATCGCTTTTTGAGCCATAGAAACTCCCTATTTTGTATTTAAAGAGCATTCTAGCATAATATCATTTAATAAATATTTGCTGTTATATTAACTATTAAAATGATTTATATATTGTTTATATTTGTAACATTGGCTTTGTATAGAGTTTTATTTTTGTAACGAACTGTAACATTTGTTTTCTCTTTTGTATCTAAATCAACCTTATGCAGTATATTTTCCCTACATTTATCTATCTTATAAAACTTCAGACGCAGTTGCATATCAGTATCTGTCGATACACAGTTAATACCTTTAGCCTTTAATTGAGTTGCAAGAGCCTTTGCAACATCCATTTTATATGCAAAATGCTGCTTTGGATTATCAATATAGCTATATAACTCCTTATTGAAAAAGACGACTAAAGTATTAAGAATTAAAAAACTAAGTGAAACAATAAAGACTATACGATATCCAGTTCGATAGATTTTCAATCTTACACGATATGAATGGATAAATAATTGTGCAGCTATTGGTAAAGCGATAATCAGATATGGTGCAAAATGTTCAACAGGAACACGTTGTCTAAATGATAGCACTAAAGATAATGCAAGTGCCGTTGTTGAAATATACCACAGTTCATCAATCTTTGATGTTATATAAACTCTATAGAGTGCATAAAAAAGATAAATAAATATTATTGGTGTAAAGATAGCACTATATACTCCAATAACATCTAAGAAGTGGCCTGTTGGATAACCACCAGCATCAAAACCATAAAAAAAGCTTGTTAATAAATAGAGCCCTATCATATAGGAAAATTGTTTGTATTTCTTTGAACTAATGTAGTAAACAGAGAGTCCAAGAAAGAGGTATGCAAATCCTATATCAACAAAGGCATAACTTAATAACACTCCATTTAAACAGGCCTGAGATAACCTTTTCCTAAGAAATAGATAAAGAAGTAGACCAAAAATGACCATCCCTGCACTATTGACAATAAGTGCAGCACTTACTACACCCGGTAAAAATACAAAAATCAGGAGAAACCAAAGTTGATTTCTCTGAGACTTTATATACTCTTTTGAAAGTTCATACATTAATATCACACTTAATAGATGAAATATGATCATTACTAAGCGAAGTGCTAAATCATTCTGTCCAAATATTTTGAGGGAGAGTTGTACTAAAAACTGTAAAACTGAAAAATTTCCATAAAGAATACTTGCTTCATTAACTGAAATTGAAATTTGTTGTGTTTGTAGAAGAAGTATAAGTACATCGACTCCAAGAATTAAAAAGAAGATGTATTTTGAAGTCATAAGTTTAAGAAATTTCCAATAATTTCATGACCATATTCACTCATAATTGATTCTGGATGAAACTGCACCCCATAAATCTCTTTATCTTTTACTTTAAGTGCCATAATTTCATTATCATCTGTACTATATGCTGTCGCTTGAATGCAACTTGGTAATGTTTTTTTATCAACAATTAAAGAGTGATAACGTGTTGCTATAAACTCTTGTGGTAAATCTTTGAATATTGCACACTCCATACTCTGTTTCATAGTAGATGTTTTACCATGCATCATATTACTTGCACGTATGACATCTCCACCAAAAACTTGAGCAATACTCTGATGTCCTAAACAGATACCTAAAATAGGTAATTTATCCGCAAAATGTTTTATCACAGCAAGAGTAATACCTGCTTCATCCGGAGAGGCCGGACCTGGTGAGATTACTATTTTTTGCGGATTTAGTGATGCAATCTCCTCTACACTCATCTCATCATTTCTAATTATTTTAAGATCAGCACCTAGTTCTCTACAGTACTGAACAATATTGTATGTAAAACTGTCGTAATTATCTATCATTAAAACCACTAGTTTTCCTTGTTTATCAACTTTTATATGAAAAGAATTATATCTTTTTTTTGTTTATATCGCCACTAGAACCAAGTAAAACAGAAATCCATCGAGTATTTTCATTTGTATCAAAAATTATTTTTGCCATAATTGTCAAAGGAATTGAGAGTAACATTCCAACTAAACCAAGAAGCCAACCCCAAAAAAGTAATGATAAAAAAACTACTAGTGTTGAAAGTCCCAAGCCTCTTCCCATAACTTTTGGTTCAATTACAGAACCCATAATGATATTAACACTAATATATAAACCAGTAACTAAAAGAGCATTAAAGCCACCGAGTTGTACAAGAGTAATAAGAACAGCAGGAACAGCTGCTATTATAGAGCCTATATTGGGAATAAAATTAAATATAAATGCTATTACACCCCATAAAAAAGCATAGTCAGTACCAATTAGACTCAACACAACCCAGACAATTACACCTGTAAAAAATGATATCACAGCTTTTAGCACCATATAATGCTGAATTTTTACTGCTATCTCTTGTATATGTATTAAAGTACCCCGTTTTCCATCTGCTATATCTATTTTATCCATAAAATGTGAAGACTCTAACAACATAAAAACCACAGTTAATAATATGACAAATCCATTCGTAAACAGGGCACTCATCCCCTGAAGTAAACTTGTCGAGAATGTCATAATTTTTTTAGAATCAATAAATCCTGCTATATCATTTATAGATAGATCAAGACCAAATGCTCTTGTATAGTCTACGATTGAAATATAGTAAGTTGATAATTTTTCACTAAACATATCTATATTTGAGCTAAAGTCAGTTACTGATGTTCCTATAAGTTTTACAACTAATACAATTAAAAACAAAAATATTCCCATTACAATTAGCAAAGAAAATCCATCTGGAATTTTTTTGCTCTTAAAATAGTTATATGAGGGGGAGAGAATAATTGCAATAAAAAGAGAAAGAAGAAAAGGAACTAAAATAGAGGAAGCACTTTTAACCCCAGCTAGTACAATAACGACACTTGCTATAACGATAAAGGTATAACCAATCTTTGTTTCTTTCATTTTCGACCTTTACATCTGAATCTGTTTTTTGTTTGTTACTTGTTGGAGATAATTTGAAATGTTAATAAGCGAAAAAGTTACTAAAAAAATCATTAACCCTGGAAAGAAACTAACCCACCATGCTATCTCTACAACATCCTTACCACCACTAAGGATTGTACCCCAACTCATTTGAGGAGCTACTATACCAAGACCTAAAAAACTCAATCCTGACTCTGCAAGTATAGCACCCCCTACTCCAAAAGTAAAACTTACAAAGTAAATAGGTGCTAAAATAGGAGCATAATACTTAAAAATTATCTTTAATTTATTGAGTTTTGCTATATTTAGAATCTTTATATAGGGCTGTGATGTTATTTTAAAACTCTCCGAGCGAATCAATCGAGCAGTAGTCATCCAACCTGTAATTGATATAATAATAATCAACACCCAAGCCGAAGCATTTACATAACTCACAAGGGCCAAAAGAAGAAAGAAAGTAGGAAAAGTTAAAAAAAGATCTACCGTTACTATAAAAGCTTTATCAACACTCCCTTTAAAGTATCCAGCTATAGAACCTGCCACTAAACCTATGATAGAAGCTATAAAAGCACTTCCTACACCAATAAGTAAAGAAACTTTCCCACCTTCCATTAGGCGAGCTAAAATATCTCGTCCTAGCCTATCTGTACCTAATGGAAATTCAAATGAGGGAGCAAGAAGTATAGAGTTTGACTGAAGTGTATATGCATCATGTATATATATATAATTTCCAAAAAATGAAAATAAAAATATAAAAGTAAGAAGTGCTATACTAAAAATAGGCATCTAAATTACTGTTTGATTCCTAAAAGTGTCTGCATCATCTGGTCTATCGTTGTAATTATTTTAGCAGCTGCACCATAAGCAGTCTGGTATTTAATTAAATTCGTCAACTCTTCATCAACATTTACTTTTGAAACAGAAAAATACTCTAACTCGACTGCATTAAACTGTGTAGTCGTAGTCTCATTTTTTGTAATCGCTGAATTTGTAGAGATACCTACATAGGTAGATGTTACATCAAACATTCCATAAATTGTTGTATCATATGACTCTGTACCAATGTCAAACTCATAAGATTCAAACTGCTGTTGTACCATACTTAAAGCAACTCTATCATCTCCTGATGTACTTGAGAAACCAGCAGACAGAAGTGTAGGATTTTCTTGAAATGCTGTATTGAGTTTAATATTTGAGGCACTATCACCATCCATAAATCTACCAAGTCCAGTTGCACCTGCAAAATTACTTCCTGAAGCATAGTTACTATCTTCTAACTTATCAGCTATAGCAAAAGTATACCCTTGTGATTCAGAAAGAGGTTCAACACCCATATAAATTTTTTGAGTACCATCACTTGCTTTTTCATAACTAAAGAGAATAAAATCATCTATGTCATTATTTCCACTACTGTCATTGTTGTCATCAATATTGGCTTTTAGTTGTGCATCGATTGAATTTGCTCCCTTCATTGAAGTTGCATTATCAATATTAATTGTTCGTCTTGCAACTTCATTTCCATCAATATTATAGACTATAACATCAAAAGAGCCCTCGTTTATATTTAAATTAGAATCCATTAAAGAGGTTGAATCTTCTAAGTTTAATTCATTAGAACTCATATTACCTCTTGAACTGGCAGAATATAAGTTGTTTGTAGACTCAATCAGTCCTGCAGCAAAAGCATCAAGCTGTGCAACAACATGTTGCACTATTCCATCTGTAGGTATACCTGTTGTAGTATCAACTGTTCCCCCACGTAGATCAAAGATAGCACCAATTTTTCCGTTTGTAATTGCCTCTTCCATTGGAATTAAAACGCTATCTTGTCTCTCATATGAAACTTCATAAAAGCCATCTGGACTTTTTTCATTATTTATATGTAAAGGATGAAATGTACTTCCATCAACAAGATTAAAACCATTAACACTAAGCGTATAACTACTTGTTCTAGTATTTGAATTACTATCAATTTGAATATTTGCTTCTAGTTGGCCTTGATTAACCTCTGCACCTACTAATCTAGCAAGACTTCTCTCCAGTACATTTCGTCTATCTCTTAAATCATTTGCACTATTTACATCTCCAGCCTCTGCAGCATCAATTGATTTATTAAGATCAGCGAGTTGTTTTCCTAGTTCATTTACCTGATTTATATCTGTTACCAACTGATTGTTTAGTTCTGCTTGTAAGCCTTTTACTTGCTCTTTTGTATCTGTTATATGCTGAGTAAGTGTTTCTGTCTGTTTTGCTAATGCTACTTTAATAGCATCATTATCAGGATTATCTGCAAAACTTTGCCACATATTATAATACTCAGCTAAATCTGACTTGATTCCAACACCGTCAATCTCTGGAAAGTATGTAGATAACTCTTCTAAAGTACTTTGTGAAAATTCTGTATACTCTTTATCCGCAGATATATCTGTATAACGATCAAAAACAAAGTTATCAAAAATTCTTTTTACATCAAGAATTTCAACACCATTTCCTATATTACCCGCATCTGAAAATAGTGGTGTCTGTGCAGATTGAACTACTCTTTGTCTAGAGTACCCTTCAGTCTCTGCATTTACTATATTATGCCCAGTAGTATTTATTCCAACTTGTGCACTACTTAAACCTGTATATCCAATATGTAAAGAGTTAAAAATTGTGCTCATATTACACCCTCACTTCCAAAATTGATGGTTTCTTTGATGATGCTTTTTTCTCATAGCCCTGCATCTCAGTTGGCACAAGTCTTTCTAAAAATGTATTATATAAATTACTTACAACTAAAACCAATTTTGCATAATGTTTATTAACCTCTCGGAGATTATTAAGTTCTTTTTTAAGGTCATCCAAAAGTTGATGCTGCTCTTCATTTAAAAGTTCTGGTAAATCTACATCTGGGTGAGATGTCATTAAAGAGGAAATTTCATGATCTATCACTGCTTTTTTTGCTTCAAAACTTTTAAGTTTTTCTTCTTTAAGTGACAGTCTATCAAATTGAGTATCATGCTGTGCATCTTTGATATCTTCGATATCTGATTTTGTAATATTTATAATATCCCTTAAATCACTCAGGGCATTTTTTAAATGATGCGACAACATTTCTAACTCCTACTTATTATATTAAAGTAAAGAATCCGCCATCTTTTCAGATAGTGCTTCAATATTTACTTTATATTCTCCAGATCCAATTGCTTCTTTAAGCTGGTCTACTCTACTTGTTTCATTTTGAGAAGCGATGTTCGCCCCCTTAGGTTCTCTAGCTTCATTAACTTTGCTTGGATAAGCAGTACGAAGAGCTGTATTATTTGTTTGAGAAATCATAATAAATCCTTTATACAGCTATATCGACAAAACTACAATAATCTGTAGTCTTTTTTCTACTTTTTTTCACTTAGATAATCATAGAGCATTTGAGAAAATCCGAAGCTCCCTGCACTCGCTTTTGAGAGTTCATCTCTAAACATTGATTTATAGATTTTATCCCCTGGATCTTTTTGTGAAGAGAACATATCATTATCATTTTTAGCTGCATTATCCATCAACATTTTAATAATAACTGCCTCAAAAGCATCTGTCTGTTCACGAAGTGCTTTATCATCTGCATCTTTATCTATCTTTGGTACAGAAGATTGTCCTGTCACTAACTCTGCTTTTGCATTTATTGCATTCATACCGTAACTCATTACATCACCTTCAAGTCAGCAGATATACTTCCTGCACTCTTCATAGCTTCTAAAATAGAGATAATATCTTTAGGTGTTGCACCCATTTTCTGTAAAGAGCGTACAAGGTTTGCAACTGTAGTTGTGCCTCTTTTTGTATATATCTCATTTTCATTTAGTCCTATCACAAGATTCTTATCTACTGCTATTGAACCATCGGGAGAGATTATCTCATCTTGTTCAACTATTTTTATAGTTATATCACCATGGGTAAGGATTATCGGTTTAAGTTCAATATTTACACCGGCAACAATAGTTCCTGTTCTCTCATTAATGATAATTTTATTTTTAGGTTTATAGTTCATATTTATATCTTGAACCTCAGCTAAAAACTCTATCATCGAGCGGTTTTTAGGACGTTTTAACTTTACACTTCTTGAGTCAGTTGCAACTGCTACTTGAGTGTTATAAAAATTGTTTATCGCTTTTTGAACTGCTACAGCATTTTTAAAATCTGCCTCTTTTAAAGAGAGTGTTGCATACTCTTGGTTATAAAGATTTATACTTATCTCCCGCTCTATAAAACCACCATCAAAAACTGTACCTGTAGTTGGGTGAGAAGGGTTTCCACCACGTAAATTTCTACCACCAATACTCACAGAACCCTGTGCTAGTGCATAAATCTTACCATCAACCCCTTTTAGTGGTGTCATAAGGAGTGTTCCACCCTCTAGAGATTTTGCATCACCTATAGATGAGACAACAACATCAAACATATCACCCTGTCTTGCAAAAGGTTTCATCGTAGCTGTCACAACAACTGCTGCAACATTTTTTGACTTGATGTCAATAGGACGCATATCAATATTCATCGCTTTTAACATGTTTGAGATAGATTGGAGTGTAAATTTTGAAGTAGTACCATCACCTGTTTTTTCTAAACCAACTACTAAAGAGTAACCGATAATCTGATTCTCTCGTACACCAACTATCTTTGATACATCATTGATTTTAGTGGCGTTTAGAGCTGTTATTAAAAGTAATAGTAGTAAAAAATATTTCATTAATAATCCTTGAATTACTAAAGAATTAGCAAGAATTATTCCACTTTATTCATTTATAAAGTATGTGAGTGTTGTATTTCCAAATTTTTTAGATTTTTTCTTTGTGTAAGAGCCTAAAGTCTCCTCAAGTTCGAGTCCTGTCATATGCTCGACTATAATTATATTTACCACTTCACTAGGAAGAGAAGCAATAAGATTCATAGTTTTATCATAAATATCTTCCATCCCCTCACGAATACTAAATGGAGGATCTATATAGAAGTATGCCTCTTCATTAAACTTTTTCAGTTCTGATACTACAGCGTTTATATTTGAGAAGCTATCTCCTCCAAAAACACGGCAAGCACTTGGATCAGTCTGTGATATATTAGACTTTAGAGTTTTAAGAGCATCTCTATCTTTTTCCATAAAAAATATTTTTTCAGCACCACGGCTCAAAGCCTCAAGCCCAATAGATCCACTTCCACTAAAAACCTCAACAAAATTTGCCCCAACTATATCAAACTGTAAAGTATTAAAAAAAGACTCTAAGACAATTGTTTTAGAACTTCTTGTTGTTGTTTTACTTGGAAGATTTAATATCTTACCTTTAAACTTACCACTAATGATTTTTTTTGTGAATTTTTTACTGTTATTTTTCATAAAATGCTTTTACTACTCGTATTATATTTTCTTGATACTCTTGTGTTAAGAGCTCTATTCTCTTCTCTAAAATCTCAAAGTTCATCGTTTGTGGATTTAGTACACTCTCTTTTTTAACACTTGTGACTGGCTTTAAAGTATACAACTTTTTTTCAAGAGATAAGATAAGTTGTGCTTTAGAAAAAGGTTTCTGTAAGTCTGCATCTTCTGTATTTCCTATATAAAAGCAACGCTTATCCTCTAGACAAGCCTCATCACGAATGACTATCTCACACTTATTAATAGAGCATAGATACTTCTCTAAAAATAGTTCTAAAGACTTTTGTAAAAGCGGTGACTTACACTGTATTGCTATTTTCATCATTATCCTTCTAAATAGTAACTTATACTATATTTTAAATCTTCATCTATATCTGTTGCACTATTGAGTAACCATGATACATAAGCACTATCAGTAAGAGATATCTCTTCGATATATCTTCCTTTATACTTTCCAAAAGGAAACTTCTCTAAAAGCACCTTTTTAAAGCTAAGAGAAAGCATCTCATCCTCTGTAGCACTCTCTAACAGCGTTTTAAAAAGTAGCCTCGTAAGTAAAGTATCACTCAGTGCATTATGTGCAAGTAAAGCATCTTTGATTCCATACTCTCTACTAAGAGCTACTTCTTCTTTATAAAGCTTTAACTCGTATCTTAAAATCTGTAGTGAAAAGAATTCACACTCAGGGATAAGATGTTTTGTAACACGCAGAGTATCTATTACACCACCTCTCCATGTAAGACCAGCAGCTGTTAAAAACGCTATATCAAAAGCTATATTGTGTGCTACTAAGGTATTCTCTTCACTATTATGTGCTATCAAAAACTTATAAATATCACTCTCTTTAAAGCTCTTTTTATCCTCTATCATCTCATTAGTTATGTGGTGAACACTAGAAGCAACTGCGGAGATCTTTTTTTTCTCATTAACAAGTTCATAAAGATAACTATTCTCATAGAGTATCGCAATGGAGACTATCTTATCAAGATTCTCTAATCCTGTTGTTTCAAGATCTAAAAAAATCAACATTTTACTAACCTTACTCGCTTACATCGACTGCCCAAGATCATAAATGAAAAATACCCAGCCACTAAAATAAAGAGATAGAGAACATAGATATTAAACCACTCAAAAGTAGAGGTATAATTTCCAAATAGTGTTGTCAAGAGCAGGGCAAGAATCATTTCAGCTCCAACAAACCAAATTATAAGAAGGAGCCATTTTCTCCAGACTTTTACTAAGTCTCCATAGCCTATAACCTCAATCACTTCACTTATCTTCTCTTTTTGACATGTCAAAAGTTCTAGTTTATACCCATCAAAACAGCTATTAAAAATGTACTTTACACTTCTAAAGAGTGCTATTAAAAGAGAAAGACTCCAAAATGGTGCAAACCAGAACTTAAATATCTCAAACAATGCTTGAGAAGCTGCCATATCTAAAGAGACAAAACCTTTTTGAGTATAGATATAGAAAGTAATAAGAGCCGAAAATATAAACGCCATTAAGAGTGTCTCTAGTGTTAAACGAAGAGACCATCGACTCCATAAAAGAAGATAGAATTTACTCACTCTTTTCTCCAAACCCACTTATCATATCATGGTAATGTTCAAGAGTTATAAAACTCTTCTCAAAGCGATACCGAATAATAAACTCAACTACACTATCCTTTAAGAGTGTATCTACATTTTCAACACGACCAAAATAGGCTAAAGATGTATTTTTACTCTTCACTTTTGCAGTTTTGTCATAGCTAATAGCTAAGATTTGAAAGTATTTTCCCTCTTTTATCTCCCCTAAATTCTCTTCTAGTAGTGATGCACCTGAGAGGTTAATAGCTTTAAAAAGAAAAATATCTTCAAATTTTTCAACTTTTTTATCTATACCTATTTCACTAAACAGTGCTCTTAAAGTTACAAGATTATTTTTACGAGCAAATTCATAACTCGATATTTTATTTGTTAGGTTCTTTAATCTATCTAATGCAGAACTCATGACAACTCCTTCTTTTTATACTACAAGTTATTTGCTATATTACTAGTTTATATCCAACACCATACTCTGTTTTTAAAAGAGTTGCCCTATTTCCATCATCACCTATCTTTTTACGAATATTTTTTATATGATTATCTAAAGATCGATTTGAGCTAACAGAGGAGAGAAGAGTAACTAAATCTTCTCTTTGCATCACTTGATTTTTATTTTTTATAAGGAGTGAGAGTAGTTCAAACTCTATACTTGTTAAAGTTAAAGGTTCCCCTGTAAAAAAGATTTGGTTATTTTGTAACTCAAGTACCTTTCTCGTCTCTACTTTTATCTCACTATTTTTTCCAAGTTGTAACCATATTCTCGCTTCAAGTTCTTCCAAGTCAAGGGGTTTAACCATATAATCACTCGCACCATATTTAAAAGCTAGTAACTTTGACTTAGTATCACTATTACCACTTGTGATAATAACAGGAAGGGAGACTCTATTTTTAATATTTTTCAGTACTTCATAACCATTAAAGTCGGGAAGATTAATATCTAGAATCAATAAAGCACATCCACTATACTGTACTCTAGAGACTGCATCTGTTGCGGTAAAGACAGTCTCTACCTCAAAGCCACAATCATTAAGATATTCGGAAATTAGTTCTGATGCTAGCTCATCATCTTCAACAAGCAAAAGTTTTGTTTTCACCATTTATACCTCAAAATACAGATTTAACAGATTTTAGTGTAAAATTACTTAGATTTGTATTATATAATATGTTATTCACAACTACTAACAAGCGAGAATCATGTTTCACTCTATAACGACTAAAACAAAAATTTTAATTCCTATGTTTCTTCTCACTTTTATTCTGATCTTAATTGGAGGGGTAGTTACATTTATTAACTACTCAAATATCTCCTCATTAGAAAAGCTCAATGAAAAAACCATTTTTAGTAAACAAGTTTCGCTTGTCTTACACACTCTCCAAAAGGAGAGAGGTCTCTCTTGTGCTTACGTTGTAAACAAAAACAACCAATTTACACAAGCACTTTTCATTCAGAGAACAATAAGTACCTCTGAGATTAAAACACTTCAAAACAATTTAAAGGTCATCTCATCAAAGAGTTTTCAAAAAACGACGAGAAAACTGCTTAAAAGACTCAATCAACTCCAAAAAGTAAGAGAAGAGATAGATGTATACTACATAACATACGATGGTGTAATAAAATTTTATTCTGAAATCAACTCAATTCTTCTTGATATTCTTATAAATGTCTCTAAAGAGTCTCATGTTCCACTCATAACACAAAACATTCTTGCATACACTCACCTCCTCTACTTCAAAGAGTATATGGGGATAGAGAGAGCAGAAGGAGTTACTATATTTTCACAAAAAAAGCTCCATAAAAAATCACTTATTCGTTTCTCCAATGTACTCTCCTTAGAAGAACAAAGCAAAACTATGTTTCTCAAATATGCTTCTCAAGATATGAAACAGTTTTTAAAAAGTGCAATACTAGCACCCTCTTTCACACAAATATCCTCCTTTAGAGACACCCTCCTCTATTCAGATATTTCAAAGTCAAATATTACTGCAAGAGAGTGGTTTGACACAATTACAGATAGTTTAAATACACTTGATAAAGTAGCCTCTTTTATAGAAAAAGAGACCACAAAAAACATCCAACTCGAGTTAGAAAGCCTCTATACTATTTTTACAGGTTTAACAATTCTTATCCTCTCTAGTATTGTTATTTTTATTATGATGCTTATTGCCTTTTTCAAACTAGCACGTGAAGAGCAGAGACTACGTATAGTAATGGATAAATATATTATTAGTTCTACTACTGATCTTAAAGGTAAAATAATAGATGTAAGTGAGGCATTTTGTACTATCTCAGGATATAAGAAAGAAGAACTCATCGGTAAATCACACAATATTGTTCGACACCCTGATATGCCAAAAGAGACTTTCTCTACAATGTGGTATTCCCTTTCAAGAGGCTACTCTTGGAGAGGCAAAGTAAAAAATAAAAGAAAGGATGGAAGTTTTTACTGGGTCTATGCAAATGTAGAACCACTCTTTAACTCTAGTGGGAATGTAGATTCATATGTCTCTATTCGACTTGATATTACAGAGAGTGAACTTCTTTTACTAAAGGTTCAAGAAGAAGAGGAAAAAAATAAATTTCAAGAAGAGATGATACGAGAGCAGTCTCGTTTAGTACAAATGGGAGAGATGATTAGTATGATTGCTCACCAGTGGAGGCAACCACTCAGTGCTATTGCAGCAGCATCAGGATCACTTCAACTCAAAGCAAAACGAAATAAACTCGACCAGAGTACAGCTATAGAGATTGCAGACAAGATAAAGGGTTTTTCAATGCACCTTAGTTCAACTATAGATGACTTTAGAAACTTTTTTAAGACAAATAAAACAAAAACAATGACAGATTTCAATATAATACTCAAAAGTGTTTTATCCATTATAGAAGGCTCTCTTGAAAAGCATAAAATTGAACTAAATATAGAAGTAAAAAATATCCAAAGTTTTAATACCTTTGAAAATGAATTAAAGCAAGTCATCCTAAATCTTATTAAAAATGCAGAAGATGCTCTCGTGGAAAATAAAATAGAAAAACCGCAGATTAAAATAGTTCTCAAAGAATCAAGTTTTACCATTACAGACAATGCAGGTGGAATAAAAGAGGATATAATAAGTAAAATTTTTGACCCATACTTTTCAACAAAAACTAAAAAAGACGGAACCGGTCTTGGACTGTACATGAGTAAAATGATCGTGCAAGATCACTGCAGGGGTCAAATAACAGCTTCAAATGTAAAAGATGGAGCACAATTTCAAATCACTTTAGGGGATGAAAATGATTGATGTAGATGAGATAATAGAGTATTCACAAGAACTTACACTACTGTATGTTGAAGATAACCAAGATGCGAGAGAGATGACAACTATGATTCTTGAAGACTTTTTTGACAACATTGTCATTGCCGTAGATGGGGAAGATGGGTACGAAAAATTTATGCAAAACAGTATTGACATTGTCATTACAGATATTAATATGCCGAAACTTAATGGTCTTGAACTGTGTGAAAAGATTCGAAAAACAGATGAAGATATTTCAATCATCATACTCTCAGCACACAATGAAGATAACTTTTTTATGGATAGCATTAAGTATGGTGTTAATGGTTACCTTTTAAAACCTATTGATATCGATCAACTTACAAGTTTAATTGCAACAGTCGTACAAAAATTTAAGTATATTAATGAAGCAAAAAACAATCTACACCTCTTAGAAGAGTATAAAGAAGCGACAAATCAAAGTGCTATAGTCTCTAAAACTGACCTCAAAGGTGTAATTACATATGTAAATGATGCACTCTGTGAAATTTCGGGATATACAAGAGAAGAGCTTATCGGAAAATCTCATAATATTGTGAGACACCCAGATAATCCTCCTGCTATATTTAAAGAGATTTGGGAGACTATTCAAAATAAAAAAGAGATCTGGAAAGGCATCGTACGAAACCGTGCTAAAAATGGAAAAAGTTACTATGTAGATAGTCTCATAATGCCTGTTTTAGATCTAAATGGAAATATCTTAGAGTATATCTCTCTACGAAATGACATTACACATATAATGAACCCTAGTAAACAACTCAACGATGAACTTAAAGATGCAAAAGCTCCTCTTCTTATCTACATAAAACTAAATAATTTTGCAAATATACAAGAGTTTTATGACTATAAGACTGTTGAAGAGATTCAAAGAAAAGTTTTGCACTATCTTCAAGAAAAATTTTCAGAATTTTATAGTTTTGATAAACTCTATCCCCTTGACAATGGAGAGTATGCACTTGTGCTCCAATCAACACAATATATGCATAATATTAAAGAGTTTATAAGAGAGTTAAGAGACATTCAAGAGAGTGTAGAAGAGGAGAAAATAAATCTTCAAGAGATTGAGTATAACATCTCTATCATAATTAGCATCTCTTATGAAAAAGAGAAGATTCTAGAGTCTGTAAAAATTGGTATAAACAGACTACTTAAAACAAAAAAAACTTTTATTCTCGCTAACAATCTTGCTTCACTCGAACAGATAAAAGCAAAAGAGAATATGAAAACAGTACAGATGATAAAAAAGGCTATTAGTTCATCTAAGATTCTCTCATATTTTCAGCCTATTATAGATAACAAGACACAAGAGATAGTAAAATATGAGTCTCTAGTAAGACTCATAGATGAAGAGGGTAAAGTTCTCTCTCCATTTTTCTTTTTAGAAATAGCAAAGAAGAGTGACTACTACTCAAAAATCACAACTATTGTCCTTGAACACTCTTTTAATATTCTTAAAAATTGTAGTGTAGATATATCTATAAACCTCTCAGCACTTGATATCGAACAAAAAAGTATGCGTCAGACTATAATCAACTTACTCGATGCACATAAAGAAAATGCTTCTAGAGTGGTTTTTGAGCTCTTAGAAGATGAGAGTATCAAAGATTTTAGTATTGTTAAAAAATTTATTACACAAATTAAAGAGTATGGAGTAAAGATAGCGATTGACGATTTTGGAGCAGGTTATTCAAACTTTGAAAGACTTCTTGATTATCAACCCGATATTTTAAAAATAGATGGTTGCCTTATCCGAAATATAGAAGATAGTGAATACTCTCTCTCTGTTGTTAAAAGCATTGTCACTTTTGCAAAAGAGCAAAATATTCAAACTATTGCAGAGTTTATTGAGAATGAAGCAATTTATAAAATCACTAAAAATATAGGTGTAGATTTTTCTCAAGGGTATTACTTTGGTAAACCTGCACCACTTCTTGTAGGTAATAAAGAGTAATGATACTTGAGAAACTCAACAAAATTAAATATATCAATCTTATATTCTATTTTTTAGTAGCCTCCTTAATACTCTTTCTCGAGTTTAACCAAGAGTTTAAAAAAGAAGCAACAGTATCTATAACAGTTGTTCTATTTTTATTTATCTTTTTGCTTTTATTTATTTATCTTTTTATAGAGTATATTTTAAAAATACATACTATACATCAAACACAAATAAATAATATATTTAATAATGTAACGGCATTTCTAGTTATCACAAATGGCAAAAAACTTATCGATGTTAATAGAAGTTTTCTAAACTTTTTTCATCTTCAATCAATGGATGATTTTTTAAAAAACTACTCTTGTATCTGTGATAAATTTCTTGCAGGAGAGGGTTACTTACAAAAAAAAGTTTCTGCTGATGAGAGCTGGTTACAGCACTTACTTAACAATCCTGAAGCAATACATAAAGTAAAAATACTCGATATTAATAACATAGTAAATATTTTTCAAGTAAACTTCCAAGAGTATTATCAAGATAATGAAACAAAATATATAGTCTCTTTTGAAAACATCACAAAACTAGAAAATGAGTTAGAGAGAAACTCTGAAAAAGACAAACAGTTACTTGAACAGTCTCGTTTAGCTCAGATGGGTGAGATGATAAGCATGATAGCCCATCAGTGGAGACAACCTTTAGCAGCCATTAGCTCGGCTAGTGGCGCGATTAACTTAAAAGTTAAAAGGGATAAACTAAGTAAAGAGTTAGCGATAGAACTCTCAAGTAAAATCTCAAGCTATTCGCAACATCTAAGCACAACAATAAATGACTTTAGAGAGTTCTTTAAGACAAATAAAGAGAAGAAAATAACAACTCTCGAAGAGATTTCAGAGTGTGTATTAAATATTATAGAAGATACTATAAAAGCTCAGAACATAACTATTATCAAAGATTTTCAATCTAATGTTCAAGTTAAGACATTTCCAAATGAGTTAAAACAAGTAATTCTTAATCTTATTAAAAATTCTGAAGATGTTTTACTGGAAAACAAAATTATAAAACCTTTTATAAAAATTCACACGTATGAAACAGACAAAGATATATACTTAGAGCTAAGTGACAATGGAGGGGGTATTTCCCCTGATATTATAAATAATATTTTTGACCCTTACTTCTCTACAAAAATACAAAAAGATGGTACAGGACTTGGACTTTATATGTCAAAAACGATCATTCAAGAGCACTGTTCTGGCTTACTAGAAGTAGAAAATAGAGACTCGGGTGCTCTCTTTCGAATAACATTACCAAAAGAAGTACAGTAATGACAAATATACTTGTAATAGAAGATTCTAAAACACTTAACAACATTATAAAAAATGAATTAAAAAAACTAGACTTTAATGTTTCACAAGCATTCAGACTCTCAGAAGCAAAACTATTCCTTAAATCAAATAAATATGAACTCATCATTTTAGATTTACACCTCCCAGATGGAGAAGGTTCTGAACTTATAGCAAATATCCAATCTCTTTGTACTACAAAGGTAGTTGTTCTAACTTCTACTCAAGATAATGATTTAAGAGAAGAGCTATTTCAGTATGGAATACTTGACTATATTATTAAAGATACAAATCTTCTCTACTCTATTTCTGAAATTGTAAAAATTATCAACTCCTTAGAAGCTGCTAAAAATGAAAATATTTTAATTATTGATGATTCAACTTTTATCTGTAAACAGATAAAAACTATTCTCGAACCTCGCAATTATAATGTTGATTATGCTTTAAGTGCAAAAAAAGGTGTAAAACAGCTAAAAACTAAAGAGTACAACCTACTTATACTCGATATGGAACTTCCAGATATACATGGACTTGATGTACTTAAAATCATCCGCCAAAATATAAACTTTAGACACCTACCCATAATGGTTCTTTCAGGTACAACTACACCAGAAATAATCAGAGAGGTTCTTAAAAATGGTGCTAATGATATTCTAAAAAAACCTTTTGTCTTTGAAGAGTTTATTTTAAAGGTTGACTTATGGATAGACTATTTTCAAAAAGACAAACTATTACAAAAGAAGAATCACGAACTTAATTTTCTTAATAACAATCTTGAAAAATTAGTTTTTAATGAGGTGCAGAAGAGTCGAGAAAAAGACAAAATAATATTTCAACAATCTCGTCAAGCACAGATGGGTGAGATGATAGCAATGATAGCACACCAGTGGAGACAACCTTTAAATGTTATAGGAACTGCAAGTTCAGTTATAAACCAACGTATAAAAAGAAACAAACTGAGTGTTGAGACATCTATACAACTTACTGCCAAAATATCAGAAAATATCGAGTATCTTAGTGCTACGATTAACGACTTTAGAGATTTTTTTAAACCTGAAAAAGAGATGCAAGTTACGAATTTTGATATTATTTTAAAAAAGTCTTTAAATCTCGTAGAAAGTTCATTAGTAGCCAATGGAATAGAGTTTGCTGTAGAAAAGAAAGAAGTTACACAGTTTTTTTCATATGAAAATGAGCTTGTACAAGTTGTACTTAACCTTCTCAAAAATGCAGAAGATGTACTCGTACATAAAAATATTAAAAGACCAAAAATAGTTTTAAAAATTGATGCGACCACACTCTATATCAGCGATAATGGAGGAGGAATTCCTGAAAATATTATGGAGAAAATTTTTGATCCCTACTTCTCAACAAAACTAGAGAAAGAGGGAACAGGTCTTGGTCTTTATATGAGTAAAATTATCGTTGAAGAGCACTGTAGTGGAAAACTTAACATGAACAATTCTAATAATGGTGCAATTTTCAGTATAATCCTAAAAAACAATGAGATAGAATATGAATAGCATAACTAAAACAACTTTAATACCTATAGTGGCTCTTGCACTACTATATTTTATTACTGGTAAACTCAGCTTACTTTTTCTACATGGAAACAGTATTGTAAACATCGGAATCTTTGCTTCTGAGGGTATTGCATTAGGATTTATACTTTTCTTTGGAAAAAGAGTTTGGCCAGGTATTTTTATAGGACAACTGTTTCTAGCTGTAAGTACTGACATTCCCCTTCTTACTTCATTTGGCATCGCTACTATAAATTCAGGTGAGGGAATTATTGGTTACTACCTATTTCAAAAATTTAAACTAGATATTAATCTTAAAGCATTTAGGGATATTTTTGGACTTATTGGAATTATTCTATTTATACAGTTAATCAGTGCTACTTTTTCAAATGCACTACTACTCTCAAGTAGTATAATATCAGATAATATGTATTTAGAGTCCAGTTTTTCATGGTGGTTTGGAAACATAATGGGACAACTCCTTTTCACTCCTTTTTTACTACTACTTTTTCAAAATTTAAAAAAAATCAACTTAATAGAGTACTTTATATACATATATATTTTTGCTCTTTTTATCTACTTTTTAGAAGTTGTTCTTGTTGTTTCAAATGCCATGCTTCTTTTAAGTATCTCTATCTCTGTTTTAGTTTTTATAGTTACCTATAAAGGCTTCACCTATGGGGCTACTATGAGTGTTGTTTTAGCACTAGTTTCTTCATACTCTGTATACATTGGTATTGGGGTATTTCATAGTAAAAATACAATTGATGATATCATAAACTACAACCTTTTTATTCTTGCTCATATATCTATGGTTTTTATTATAGGTATATTTTTTGAAGAGAGAAAAAGAAATATACAAACACTTAAAAATAGAGTTACTGATGAAGTAAATAAAAATAGAGAGCAGCAACTTTTTTTACTCCAGCAGTCAAGACAAGCACAGATGGGTGAGATGATAGCGATGATAGCTCACCAATGGAGACAGCCACTAAACAACCTCTCTTTAGCAAATCAGCTTCTAGTTTCAAAATATATGAAAGGGAAACTAGATGATAAAGCTATAGAGTATTTTCAAAAGAGTTCGAACAAACAGATTACTCATATGTCAAAGACTATTGATGATTTCAGAAACTTTTTTAAGTCAGAAAAGATAGAGGAAAAAATTAATATTAATGAAGTTATTCATGGAGTCTTAAATATAGTTCAAAATATCTATGCTACAAATAATATAAAACTCAGTTTTCTAGAAGATACTCAGTTCTACAGTAGTGGTTACCCAAGTGAACTAGGACAAGCTATACTCAATATTATCAACAATTCTAAAGATGCTTTACTAGAGTTAGAGAGAGAAGAGAAGTTCATACAGATCTCTCTAAAAAAAGAAAAAAACAGTATTATTATTTTTATTGAAGATAATGCAGGAGGGATTTCAGAGACTATTGCCGATAAAATATTTGATCCCTACTTTTCTACAAAAAAAAGTAAAAATGGAACAGGACTTGGTCTATATATGACAAAAATGATAATTACTGATAAACTAAATGGAGAAATTACTTTTTTAAATACTCCAGATGGTGTCATATTTAAAATAATGCTCAAGGAGTATACTCATGCCTCTTAAAAACTATACACTCCTTTTTATAGAAGATGATTATGATGCACAGGATCAGATAAAAATGCTTTTAGAAGAAGATGTAAAAGAGCTCTACCAAGCCTATAATGGACAAGAGGGCTTAGAAATGTATAAAGAAAAAAAACCAGATATAGTAATAACAGATATAAATCTTCCTATCCTCTGTGGTTTAGAACTCACAGCTAAAATAAAAGAGATAAAAAAAGAACAACCTGTTATTGTAATGTCAGCACATGATGATAAAGAGAACATCCTCAATTCTATTAACTTGGGAAGTGCTGGATTTATCCCAAAACCTATAAATGTCACGCTACTCTTTGAGAGACTCCATGCTATCGCACATACTCTCCAAGAGCAAGCAAAACAGCATATGGAAACAATAAATAGAATTGAAGAGTTATATAACTTAGCTCATTTTGACCCACTAACACAACTCCCAAATAAATTTATGTTCGATAATGAGTTGACAACATTTGTAAAACAGGCCAGAGAAGAGAGTATAGAGTTTGTACTTTTCTTCATAGATATAGATAATTTCAAGAGTATTAATGACACTTATGGCCATGAGATTGGAGATTTTGTACTCCAATCTATTACCTATAAAATCTCTCAAGCAATTACAAAAGATGACTTATTAGCGAGAAGAAGTGGTGATGAGTTCTTACTACTCTTAAAAAACTACTCATCTATAGGTAACATCGAAAAAATTGCTACTAATATTATTAATTTTACATCTGAACTAATTGTCTGTAAAACTGGGACTATTCAACCTTCATGCAGTATTGGAATTAGTCAGTTTCCTTATGATACTACAGATCAAGCTACTCTTTTAAACCTTGCAGATATAGCAATGTACAATGCAAAAGATTTAGGAAAAAGCAACTATTTTTTCGCCCACAATAATAAACTACATAAGGTGAAACAGAAAGAAAAAAGTATACTCATTCATATAGATTCTGAACTCTCTTGGCATAAAGAGCATCTTCAACTTTTACATAAAAACCAAGAAATAGTTCTTACTAAAAATGAATTTCTTTTTTTATCACTTCTCTTCTCTTCCATCAACTATCAAGCAACTTATGAAAAGATATACTTACAACTGTGGGGAAGTGAATATATAGATAAGAAAGAGAGTGTAAAAACTTTAGTAAAACTACTAAGAAAAAAACTTCCTAGTAATTTTATAGTCAATGTTTTTAGTATTGGATATAAAATAAAACTTACAACTATCAAATAGTAACTTTTATATAAATAAATGCTATAATATTCGTAATAGTATTTATCTATATAAATAGTACAGAGGGTTTTATGAAAAAAATTTTACTTTTTACACTACTAGTATCTCTCCTACTCGGAGATAGTGAGCTTGATTTTGAAACTGATTTTTTAGATAGCCTTGACGAGGTTAGTGAAATAGCTACAAAAACAAAACTGAATATTGATGACTCTCCTTCATTTGTAACCATCCTTCATAGTGAAAAACTTCAAAAGCTAGGTATAACTAATGTCTTTGAAGCATTATCACAAGTTCCAGGAGTACAGCTTAAACGAGAAAAAAGTGGTGTTCTTGTTGTTGTTTTTCGTGGAGTATCACAAAAAGGTGAAGTCAAACTTATGCTAGATGGTGTAACTATTAACAATACTTACCGTGGCTCTATCTACTATTTTTTAGACTTTCCTATAGAATTAATAGAACGCATAGAAGTTATTCGGGGTGCAGGCTCAGTTTTATATGGAAGTGGAGCAATAAGCGGTGTTGTTAACATCATTACAAAAAGTGCAAATGATGACAACAAAAACAACCTCTTTATCTCAGGAGGAACATATGATAACTATAGTGGTGGGGCGATACTCTCTACTCTAGTAGGCGATGTAAAAGTTTCTGTCGATGGCTACTACCAGAATAGCGATAAAACAATTGAAACTACAGATAGAGACCTCACTGACTACTCAGTAGGATTAAATGTAAAAGATGAACATTTAGGAGTTATCGCAAGAGTGAAGCAGTCGGAGCAAGGTAATGCCTATGGTATTTTTACTATTCCAGATACAAATAAAAATAGATACTCTAATATCAATGAAGCAATATTTGCACAACTATCATATAAAAACAGACTAGGAAAAGATAACCATATTGAACTACTTACAGGTTACTCACAATATACTCAAGATGTTGAAACAAGACACTCTCTTGCCGGTACAATAAATGCCAAATACAGTGAAAATGCCTACTATGCACAAGTCGATTTCAAATCAAACATCATAAAAAATAATGAATTACTTTTTGGAACAAGAGTTGAGTTTGCAAAAGTCCTAGAGAGTACATTAGCAACAATTGCTGCTCCAGATTTAGAGAGAGATACTTTCTCTTTCTATTTTAATGACAAATATACACTTACTCCAGACTTAGATATCTCTGCAGGCCTAAGATATGACAACTACTCAGACTTTGGAGATGCATTTTCTCCTACCTTAAGCTTGATATATCGAGTAACAAAAGAGTTCCGACTAAAAGCTCTCTATACAAATGCTTTTCGTGCACCATCTTGGGTAGAACTCACTTCAAACAGTGAGTTAAAAGCAGAGACTTCTAACTCTTATGAACTAGGATTTGTATATAAAAAAGATCCTGTAAATGTACTCCGTTTAAATATTTATAAAACTACATTAAACGATATGATTACGAAAGATGGAACATATGTACAAAATAGCACTGGAACATTTCAAGGTGCTGAACTTGAGTATATATATACTCCTTTAAGAAACTTAGAACTTAATTTACTTAGCTCCTATGTAGATGCTAAAGATAATGATAATA
This sequence comes from Sulfurimonas sp., assembly GCA_027063505.1. GTDB lineage: Bacteria > Campylobacterota > Campylobacteria > Campylobacterales > Sulfurimonadaceae > Sulfurimonas. The sequence continues at coordinate 54,100 of JAMORO010000061.1, read as the reverse complement.
ACAATATCCCAGATGTTGCAAACATATTAACTAGTGCTTCTGCACTCTATGAATTTAACTCTGGTATTAGTATCAGTACACTTTTAAAATATGTTTCAAGCTCTAAACGTAGTGATACTGATATAAGAGATGATATGTCAGATAGTACACTTCTTGATGGAACACTCACATACATGATCAAAGATCTTACACTCTCTTTGATTGTAAAAGACATCTTTGATAAAGGCACATACTATGCACTGCCTACAAGTACAACTAATAATGACTTTTATGATGGTGGTAGATCTCTTTTTCTAAAAGCAGGATGGGAGTTTTAAGATGAAAACAGTACTTTTACTCCTTTTACTTATAAGCTCATCTTTTGCATTAACTATAAATGATTCACTCTTAAAAATTCATGCTACACTCATACCTAAAGTATATTTAATGGATTATAACTTTAAGAAAAAACTACAGAACAAGACAATTACAATTGCCATACTCTATGAACATAGTGAATATAAATCAGCTAAATCACTAAAAGACAAGATAGCATTCCGTTACCCAGAAGGTATTAACTCTTATAAAATAGTCTCAAAACTTGTTCCATACAGAGAAGTATCAAAAAGTGATGCAAATATATTTTATATGTTTCCAACATCAAAAAAAATAATTCAAAACAGTGTAAAGCATGCAGAAAATAACAATGCACTTACTTTTTCTTATAATAAAAAAGATTTAAATTATGGTGTTATGATCTCACTTAATGTTGCGAAAAAGATAAGACCTATTCTCAACCTTGAAGCTATTAAACTCAATGACATAGAAATGAGACCAGTTCTTATACAAATATCTCAAATATTTACATATAGTTTGAACAATCTCATAAAAACTATTCAAAAAGAGAGCTCAAATTTTATTCAAGTATATAGTGCATAACTTATGAAAATAAATTTCTCTTCAATAACAACGAGAACAGTACTGAGCTTGACTCTCTCTTCTATTGTCTTTATTCTATTTTTTAGTTTTGTTGTAAAAAATATTTTTTCTACAGCATATACACAACAAGAACAAGATAAAGTTGCACTAATAGCTACGACTATTACACCTCAAATAGCACTAAACCTTAGTTATGGTTTTGATGAAGCAGTAAACGAAATTGCATCAGAAACATTGAAAAACCAAAATGTTTTACTACTCATTGTAGATGATACTATAACAAATAAAAAGAGAAAATATACAAACTATAAACTTAACCTTGATGATTATATAAACAGAGGAGAACTCACAGAGCATACATATCTCTTTGACCCTATAACACAAAAGAAGATTGGTAAACTTACTATTGTTTACTCTAAAGCCACTTATGATGCTTATATGTATGAGTTTGCACTCTGGTTTATAGCAAGTATTATATTTTTTATACTAGCTATTCTTGCTATATCCTTTTTTCTCTATAGCTCTTTAAAAAATCTTACATACTTAGATAAATCATTGAAAAATTTTGATCCAAATAATCCAAAAAAACTTTCACTCTCCTATACAAATAGAGATGAAGTCTCCTCTATCTCTAAATCAGCAAATACTATGATAGAAAATATTATCTCATTTTTAGATAGATCAAAAATACTTACACAAGAACTACTATTAAACCAAGCACACTTAAAAAAAGCTCAAAGAATGGCAAAAGTTGGGAGCATTGAATTTGATCTTACTACAAAAAAAATGACTTTAAGTGATGAGTATTATAGAATTTTATCATTAAAAATGAACTCTCTATTTTCATGGAAAGACTTTTTAAATATAATTTCCCAAGATGATTACCTACGAGTAAAAAACTCAATTATGTATGCGATTAAACATGGTTCACATTTTGATCTTAAATATTCTATTATTCTTGATAACTCAAAAAAACTCTATATTCAGACAAAAGGACAAGTAAGAAAAAAGAAAGATGGACCTATTAAAATAATTGCAATTAGTATGGATATCACTACAGATGTTGAGAACAAAAAAACTATTGAAAAGCTCGCTTATTTTGATGCACTTACTGGTTTAGCTAACCGTACACTTCTCAAAGATAGAATGAAAAAAGCAATTCAAGTTGCTAAAAGGAAAGAGCATCAACTTAGTGTTCTGTTTTTAGACCTTGACCATTTTAAACTTATAAATGATACACTTGGACATGGTGTAGGCGATGAACTACTTATCTATGTTTCAAATATTCTTAAAATGCATATCAGAGAATCTGATACGATTTCAAGACTTGGTGGTGATGAATTTGTAGTTCTACTACCCTCTGTACAGAATACTCAAGATATTAACACCATAACAGAAAAAATCTTAGTAGCACTTCAGAGTAAACATGATATCGGTACACATCAACTCTACCTCACATCAAGTATTGGGGTTGCTATATATCCGCAACATGGTAAAGATTGTGACACACTTATTCGGAATGCAGATACTGCGATGTATGAAGCAAAAAATGATGGTAGAAACCGCTTTAAAATCTACTCTGATACTATGGGAAACTATATTGATAAACAGCTCAATTTAGAACAAGATCTTATTGAAGCAGTTAAAAGTGATTCTCAAATAGAAGTCTACTATCAAGCAAAAGTAGATACTGTTAAAAAAACAATTATGGGTGCTGAAGCACTCGTACGATGGAATCATCCATCTCATGGTATTGTCTATCCTGATGATTTTATCTATTTGGCAGAGAGTACAGGACTGATGGTTGAACTCGGAAATATCATAACAGAACAGTCAATAAAAACGATTAAAGAACTTAATACTTTAGGATTTAAAGATTTAAAGATCTCTATCAACCTCTCTGCAAGACAGTTTCAAGATATAAATTTAGTTCCCTTTATTACATCTACTCTTAATAAGTATAATATTGACTCTAAACAAGTAGAGTTTGAGATTACAGAGAGTATCTCAATGTCAAATATGACAAATACACTTAGAATTCTCAATGAGCTAAGAGATATTGGTGTTTCTATCGCTATAGATGATTTTGGAACAGGACACTCATCCCTTGCATATCTTAAAAAATTTCCTATCAATACACTTAAAATTGATAAATCATTTGTAATGGGTATTGTTGATGATGAGGAGGATAGAATTATTGCTCAAACTATCATATCTATGTCTCACTCTCTTGGAATGACTACTGTTGCAGAGGGAGTAGAGACAAAAGAGCATGGAGAGATGCTTAAAGAGATGCAGTGTGATACACTCCAAGGTTACTACTATTCAAAACCTATAAATAAAGAGGATTTTATTAAGTTCCTAAATGAGTATAAAATAAATAATTAGCTATAATACTCTTTATTAAATAACTAATAAAGAGACTCATGGACTACTTAAAAGCACAAAGTGTTAAATCACTTCAAGGTACTATAGATATTTCTGGTGCAAAAAATGCATCCCTTCCTCTTATAGCTATGACTATCTTAGCTAACAATGTTGTAAATATAACTAACTTACCACAAGTTGCTGACATTAAAACGCTATTAAAACTCTTAACGAACTTAGGGGCAACAGTCTCATTTGATAATGGAGCTGCAATTGTCAATACAACAACTCTACATGAGACTAAAGCAACCTATGACATAGTAAAAACTATGCGTGCTTCAATCTTAGTACTCGGTCCAATCCTTGCACGATTTGGTCACTGTGAAGTATCTCTTCCTGGTGGGTGTGCTATAGGACAACGTCCAATCGATCTTCACCTTAAAGCCTTAGAACAGATGGGTGCTCACATAGAGATAAAAGCAGGATATATTGAAGCAACTGCTCCAGAAGGTCTCAAAGGGTGTAATATAATCTTTGATAAGATTACAGTAACAGGGACTGCCAACATCATTATGGCTGCAGCTCTCGCACATGGTAAAACAGTAATTACAAATGCAGCTAGAGAGCCTGAAGTAGTTCAGTTATGTGAAGTCCTCCTTAATAGCGGTATTCCTATAGAAGGAATTGGTACTGCAATTTTAACTATTAAAGGGAGTGGTGGAAAACTTATTAATATCAAAGAGTTTTCAATTATACCTGACCGTATTGAAGCGGGAACCTACCTCTGTGCAGGGGCTATAACTAAATCCGAAATCACCCTTACAAATGTAGAACCAAAGCATTTAGGTGCTGTACTCGCAAAACTAGAGGAGATGGGTAGTCGTTTTACCACTACAGATACCACTATTACAATCCATCCTTCACAAGATATAAAACCTGTAAAAATAGTTACCCAAGAGTACCCTGCTTTCCCTACAGATATGCAAGCACAGTTTTTGGCACTAGCAACACAAGCTAATGGCGTTTCTATCATTGAAGAGAGACTTTTTGAAAACCGTTTTATGCATGTAAGTGAACTCCAACGTATGGGAGCAGATATAACACTTAATGGTCATACAGCTACTGTAAATGGAAAAACAGACCTCAGTGGAACAGATGTAATGGCAACAGACCTACGAGCATCATCAGCACTTGTTTTAGCAGCACTTGTATCGAGTGGTGAGACAAATATTCACCGTATTTACCACTTAGACCGTGGATATGACTCTTTAGAAAAGAAGTTAAAGGGAGTTGGCGCGAAGATAGAGAGACTAAAAGAGTAGCAAAAAGCTACTTCTCTTCAAAAATAATCATCTCATAAATAGAACGAGTTGTAACAAGAGCCTTATCTGGTGAAACAGAGTGAGAGTTCTTAGCAAGTTGTACCTCATGCCGAAGTTCTGCTATCTCTTTTTCCATCCCATCTACATTATCTTTTAAACGTAAAATTATATCTACACCTGCAAGATTTACACCTAACTCTCTCGTTAAACGTAATATCAATTTTATCTTATCTATATCTCGTTCAGAGTAGAGTCTAATACGACCATTTGAACGTGATGGGCAGATGAGATTTTCTCTCTCATACTGACGAAGTGTTTGAGGGTGTATGTCTAAGATCTTTGAAACAATACTTATCAAGTAAACTGGTTCATCATATTTATGCAACATATCTTACTCCTTAGGAAGTTTCTCTTTCATCATCTCTACTAACTCTTTATCTAACTCTTCAACTTTAGGTAGTACTATATTTACTTTTAAATAAAGATTTCCTCTTACTTTAGTTTTACGATTCATTGCACCCATCTCTTTTACACGAAAACGCTGTCCATTTTTTGTATTTACTGGAACTTTTAGCTTTATCTCTTTCTCTAATGTCTGGATTGCTATCTTCTCACCAAAGAGTGCGGCATAGAGAGGAACATCAAAAGTTTTAACAAGATCATCCCCTTCTCTCTCATACTCAGGATTTGAGGCTACTGTAATTTTTAAAAATAGATCACCGACACGACCACCTTGAGCATGCCCTTTTCCTTTCACACGCATCTTCTCACCTGTGTTCACACCTGCAGGAATCTTTATGTCAAATCTATCTCCATTTACTGCAACTGAATGACTTCCACCTAAGATGGATACTATAAAAGGGATAGTGACTTTTGTCTCAATATCAAGATTAACCTCTTGTTGAAAACCACCGCTAAAGCCACCACCTCCGAAAGGATTGCCTCCACCAGCACCACCAAAAGGATTACCTCCACCACCAGAGAACATCTCTCGAAGTATATCTTCCATACTTCCAGCACCTGCACCTCCATGACTACGAGAAAAATCATGGAAATTTTGTCCACCAAACATAGAGTCACCATGCATATCATACTGCTGTTTTTTCTCTTTATCACTTAGTATTTCATATGCTGCATTTATCTCTTTAAATTTCTCTTCTGCAGATGCTTCTTTATTTACATCGGGATGGTATTGACGAGCTAACTTTCGATAAGCCTTTTTAATCTCTGACTCTGTAGCGTTTTCAGTTATTTCCAATGTTTCATATAATGACTTTGCCATATTCTTTCCTTTTCTTACATAATTATTTATATTTTTGATTAGTGGAATTATATCACAAGAGTTGAGTCGATGTCAATCAAGGTTGAGAAACCTTGATTAGAAGTGTTTAAAATTTGTTTCGTAGACTTTTTTTATAATCTAGGATGTGATTATATAGGAAGCTTAATGTAAGAAGTGGCGAACTTCTGAGAAGTATAGACTCATACCAAACTCATCAGCAGCATCTATAATCTCTTGATCTCTAATGCTTCCACCAGGCTCAATAACATTTTTAATACCAGCCTCAGCTGCTGCATCTATAGAGTCACGGAATGGGAAGAAAGCTTCAGATGCTAAAGCAGCACCTCTAACATCAAGACCCATATCTTTTGCTTTTTTCAAAGCACACTGAGCAGCATCAACACGAGAAGTCATACCCATACCAACAGCTACCATCGCGGCATCTTTTACATAAACAACACAGTTAGATTTTGTAAGACTTGCTACTTTGTAAGCTATTTCAAGATCTTTCATTTCAGCAGCAGTTGCTGTATTTTTAGAAACTAACTTCGCATTTTTAACTTCATCTTTACCAACAACATCTGCATCTTGAAATACAAATCCGCCATCAACATGTTTGAAATCTTTTTTATCATTAGCAAGAATAAGTTTATCACTTCCCATTTCAAAAAGTTTAATACGTTTTTTCTTAGCAAAAATTTCTTGAGCTTCTTCAGTTATACGACCAGCGATAACTACTTCTAAGAAAATCTCATTCATTTTTTCTGCAAGTTCTGCATTTACAGTACCATTTACCGCTACAACACCACCAAATGCAGATACAGGATCACACTTGAGTGCTTCTGTATAAGCTTCCAAAAGTGTATCTTTAATAGCAAAGCCACAAGGGTTACCATGTTTAGAGATACATACTGCATTATCACTCCCAAAACCAGCGGCAATTTTAACAGCACCATTAAGGTCATTTAAGTTGTTAAAACTCGCTTCACCTTTAAGCGTTGTGAAGTTGTTTGAGAAATGTTTGTCAAACTCATAAAGAGCACCTTTTTGGTGTGGGTTTTCACCATAACGAGTATCCATTACTTTGTTTCCAACTACGAATTGCTTTTCACCAAAACCATCATTAAAACGCTCATTCATATAGTTTGCAATCATAGAGTCATAAGCTGCTGTATGCTCGTAAGCTTTTATCATGTATCCACGACGGAAATCTTTTGTATTTTTCTCATTCTCAATAGCATCGATAACTTCAGAATAATCTTCTACATTTGTAACGATAATAACAGCATCGAAGTTTTTAGCCGCTGAACGAACCATTGCCGGTCCACCGATATCAATGTTCTCAATAATATCATCAAAATTATCAGTCTTTTCAATAGTCTCTTTAAATGGGTAAAGATTTACACAAACAAGATCAATTGACTCAACACCTAGCTCTTTAGCTTGGTCAAGGTGACTTTGCTTATCACGGCGGTGTAAAATACCACCATGAACATATGGGTTCAGAGTTTTAACACGCCCTTCAAAACACTCAGGAAATTTTGTAACTTCATCGATTTCAATAGCTGCAATTCCCGCTTCAACTAACTTCTTATAAGTTCCACCAGTTGAAATGATCTCATAACCATTTTTTACTAAAGATGAACAAAACTCAACTATGCCTGCTTTATCACTAACACTTACTAATGCTCTTTTTGCCAAAAGATATCCTTTTACGAGGTTTTAAAATATTATTGAAATTTTATCTAAATTGAGTTTATAAAATGGTAAAATCAAACCATTAACTAAAGGATTTTTATGAGTAATATTGCAATACTATGTTCAGGTGGTGATGTTTCAGGTATGAACCCTGCATTAAAGCAGTTTGTTGAGTATTCACTTCAAAAAAATCTTAAGCCCTATTTTGTTTACGATGGGTATGAGGGTTTAATTGATAATAACATTAAAGCGGCTTCATACTGTGATGTTTCAGGAATTATTACACGCGGGGGAACTAAAATTGGAAGTGCTAGAAGTAAGCGTTTTATGGAAAAGAAGTACCGACAGATAGCTAAAAAAAATCTTGATAAGTTAAATATAAATATGCTTATAGTTCTTGGTGGTGATGGCTCATTTCGTGGCTTAGATATATTTTACAAAGAGAGTGGAATCAAATTTTGTGGGATTCCTTCAACTATAGATAATGATATAAACGGCACAGATTACTGTCTAGGGGTCGATACTGCTCTTAATATCATAAAAACTTCCATAGATGCTATTCGAGATACTGCTTCATCTTTTAAACGTGCCTTTGTCATAGAGACTATGGGTAGAGATTGTGGTTACTTAGCACTTGTAACCCATTTAACTTCAGGGAGTGAACTCTGTCTTATTCCTGAGATAGCATATGATCTCAGAGAGTATGAGCAGAAGTTTAAAAAAGAGATGAATAATGGTCGTCGTTACTTTATCGCTATAATTTCAGAAGGAATAAAAGAGAATTCTCAAGAGATAGCCACTTGGTTCCAAGAAAAAATAGGTATAGAATCAAGAGTAAGTATTTTAGGTCATATTCAACGGGGAGGGAATCCTACAGTGAAAGATAGACTTATGGCGTATAAGTTTGTAGTAAACGCTATTGATGGACTACTAGAGGATAAACATGAGTCTGTTATCTGTTATGATAGATTTGGGTTTAATTTTAAAAGTATAGAAGAGGTAACATCAAAGAAAAAAACTCTTGATAAAGAGCTTCTCTCTTACATAAAGTAGAGAGTGACTAAAAGTCACCCTCTGCAGCACGCTCTGGAATCTCAACCATAGCTTTTTGTACTTTCTTAGCAAGTGTTAACATCTCTGGAGGGAGTGTATAACCACCATATATAGCAAGTTCTAAGTTCATTGTAACTAAGTAGCGTTTACCATTTCCATACTCAACTAACATAATTCTACAAGGCATAAAACCACCAAAAGCACGAGAGTGATTTAAAAATACTTTCGCGATATGTAGTGAACATAGAGATAAGATACGTGCATGTTTTACTTCATCAGGAGCAGCATCATCTTTAGTGTACATCTTAATATCACCAGTGATACGCATGTTGTACTCTTCAGCAAGTGCTTTAACTGACTCTACTGCATCTTCATTAGTCACATCTTCTTGTATCTCAAACTCTAACATCATAGCTGTCGCAGGATCACCTTGTTCTAAAACACTACCAAACATATTCATATAAGCTGGCATTGCACCAGCATCTAGTTTAGCAACTTGTGAACCAAATTTAGTATAAGCTCCAATTCCAGCTACTATTACAATAGCTCCTATAAACGCAAGTATATTTTTTATCATCTCTTTCCTTTCTCTTTATATATCTCTTTCAATAACTGTTTTAAATGTATTGAAATAATTGTCTTGAAGCTGAGTCATACTCATCTCTATATCGTTTACTTTAATAGAGTCACCACCAACAGTTCCTATCTTCTCAACAGCCATGGACTCATCTAACATAGCCTCAAATGCAGCACAATTTTCAGGTTTTACTTCGATAATAGCACGACTCTGTGACTCTGCAAAGATATCTCTTGCATCGCTTACTGTCATTTCCACATCACAACCAAGACCTGAAGTTGCTACCATTTTTGCTAAAGCTATCGCAACACCACCACTTGAAGCATCTTTAGCACACTCTAAAAGGTGCTTTTTATTTGCTTCGATTACTAAGTCCCAAAGAGCAAGCTCATTTTTGTAGTCAATTACCGGCATAGTCCCAGCAACTGTACCACAGATCTCTTTCATATAAAGAGAACCACCAAACTCAGACTTAGACTCACCTACTAGGTAGAGTGCATTGCCTGTGCCTTGAAAGCTAGACATTAAAACATTGTTTTGGTCATCATTAACACCAACAGTCGCTATTGATGGAGTTGGGAAAACACTTACACCATTTGTTTCATTATAAAGTGAAACATTTCCACCAATAACTGGAGTAGTAAGTTCTGCACAAGCCTCTTTAATACCTTCACAAGCTTGACCAAACTGCCACATAACTTCTGGGTTTTCAGGATTACCAAAGTTAAGACAATCTGTAATAGCTAAAGGACGAGCACCACTCATAGCAACATTACGTCCAGCTTCAACAGTAGCAGCAGCACCACCTCCACGAGGGTCAATGTAACAGAAACGTACATTACAGTCAGCAGACATAGCAAGTGCTTTACCATTCTCTTTTACACGGATAACAGAAGCATCAAGCATCCCACCATTTTTGATAGTGTTTGTCTGTACCATAGAATCATACTGAGTATAGATCCAAGACTTATCTACAACTTCCATAGATTTTGTAAGCGTCTCAAATGCTTCTTGATTTGTTACAGCTGGAAAATCATTTATAGAGATATTTTTAATAAGGTCAAGATATGGTGGTTTACTCATAGGACGATTAAGTTCTGGAGCTTCTTCTGAAACCGGATCAACAGGAACCTCTGCACACTTCTCACCATGCCAGAAAAGTTCCATATTACCAGTAGCAGTTACTTCACCAACAACAGCAGCATCTAAATCCCATTTTTCAAAAATATCGATGATCGCTTGTTCTGAACCTTTCTTAGCACACAGGAGCATACGCTCTTGAGACTCTGAAAGCATAAAATCATAAGGAGTCATGTTCTCTTCGCGAGCAGGAATTTTGTCAAGATGCATAATCATACCCGACCCTGAACGTCCAGCCATCTCAAATGAAGAAGATGTAAGACCAGCAGCTCCCATATCTTGAATACCAACAACATGATCAGTCTTAAAAAGTTCCATACAAGCTTCTAAAAGAAGTTTTTCTGTAAATGGATCTCCAACTTGAACAGTAGGACGAAGAGATTTTGATTCTTCAGTAAATGAGTCAGAACTCATAACTGCACCACCAAGACCATCACGACCTGTTTTTGCACCAACATACATTACAGGATTTCCAACACCTTCAGCAACACCTAGAAAAATTTCATCAGATTTTGCGATACCAAGGTTAAAAGCGTTTACAAGAATGTTACCATTATAACACTCATCAAAACTCACTTCTCCACCGATAGTTGGTACACCCATACAGTTACCATAACCACCGATTCCCTCAGTTACACCACGAACTAAATAACGTTGGTGCTTAGCAGTATCATCATCATTTAAAACATTACCAAAACGTAGAGAGTTTAAAGATGCTACAGGACGAGCTCCCATAGTAAATACATCCCGCATAATTCCACCAACACCAGTAGCAGCACCTTGATAAGGTTCTATAAAAGAGGGGTGGTTATGTGACTCCATTTTAAATACAGCTGCATAGCCATCACCGATGTCAATAACACCAGCATTTTCACCAGGACCTTGAATAACCCAAGGAGCTTTCGTTGGGAAACCTTTTAAGTGTACTTTCGATGATTTGTAAGAACAGTGCTCACTCCACATAGCCGAGAAAATACCAAGTTCAACAAGGTTAGGCTCGCGTTTAAGTATCTCTTTAATATGTGTATAGTCTGCTTGACTTAACTTATGGTTTGCTAGTTGTTCTTCAATGTTTTCTAGTTGTTGGCTCACTATGGAATCCTGAAAATTGGTTTTTAAAAATGGATTATATCTAAATGTGGGTAAAAGTTATTTTAAAGAGAATCAAGCTAGTTTAATTCTTAAAAGAATATAGTATTTATCTGTGTTATAATGTTTTTATATAAGTTTATTAAAATTATTAGGTGTTAAAATGAAAAAAGTGTTATTACTATTATACTTAGTTACTAGACTCTTTAGTAGTGATAGTGATTATGAAGAAGAGAATATTGATATCCAATATTATGAGGGCATTGATGCATATCAATGTGATGGTAGAGCACACTGTTCACAAATGAGTTCATGTGAAGAAGCGGTATATTTTATAAACAACTGTCCAAACACAAAAATGGATGGAGACCATGATGGTGTTCCTTGCGAAAGACAATGGTGTGAATAATAATTTTAAAAAAAGATCATCGAGTATATGACTCTAAAACTTCTAATGCTTTTTTAAAATTATACTCGAGTAGCAACCCTTTCACCCTCTCAAATAGTTTCGAATCTTTGTCATTTAGTCTATACAGACTTAACTTTTCCATAATAACTTCACAATTTTTAGGTCTGGCACTTTTTACCGCATCCTTAAGTTCTAAATATATCTCAGACACAATAGCATCAGACACTTCTACTTTATTCTCTTTCTTTTGAACTAAAATATCAACATCTTTTAATTCACTAAGGACTTTTTGAAGTTCAATATAGATCTCTGGTACTAAATCAATATTTTGATTTTCTTCCACCTCACACATAGATTTATGGAGACTACAAGCCCCAATATTTGCGCTTAAACCTTTAAGTGTATGGACCTGTAGTTTAAAATTTTTATTGTCTGATATATCTATTTCAAAATCTTTATATTTATTATAAAACTTATTTAATATTTCAAGATACAATTTTTTATTTAGATCTAAACGTTTCAGTCCTATCTCTGTATCAATATTCATAAATCTTGGAATTACAATTTTATCTTGATTCCTATTTTCCACTTCCATATCTGTAAAATTATATTTTTTTGAAATATATTTTAAAAGTATCTCATAAAGTTTTTCAACAATTATTGGCTTACTTAAATGTTCATTCATACCAGCACTTTGAGCATCTTGAACATCTTGATTCATTGCATTTGCTGTTAATGCAACTATCGGAACAGTTGTATCGAGATCTCTTATATGTTTTGTTGCTTGATATCCATCCATAATTGGCATATTAACATCCATAAATATAAGCTCATACTTATTTAGGTTGTTTTGTACCATAGATACAGCTTCAACACCATTATTAGCAATATCAATATGTATCAAACTCTTTTCTAATAAACCTACAAATATCTCTTGGTTTATTAAATCATCTTCTACTAATAAAATATTTGAGCCATTGAGATGTAGCTTATCGCTAAGGTTTTCAAGTTTGGAATCTTCATCTATAAAATTTTCATCTACATCAAAGAGAGTAAGTTCAAAGACAAAAGTAGAGCCAATTCCAACTTCACTACTAAAATAAATCTTTCCACCCATCAGTTCCACTAACTGTTTTGAGATACTCAGTCCAAGACCTGTACCACCATATTTTTTTGTAATACTCTCATCTGCTTGTGCATAAGAGTTAAAAAGTTGCATCTGATGTTCGGGTGTAATGCCTATACCACTATCTTTAATACTAAAGAGATAAATGCCATCTCTATTTTCTATATTCAGTTTTACATAACCACTATTTGTAAACTTAAGTGCATTGCTAATTATGTTAGTAATAATTTGAGAAATTCTTAAACTATCTCCATGAAGGTACTCTGATACATTTGAACTGTAGGTAATTTCAAACGATAAGCCTTTCCCCCTCATCTGTAACTCCATACTACTCTTAATCGTATCTAAAAGCCTGTAAAGATTAAAGTCAACTCTATCTATCTGCAGTTTTCCTGCTTCAATTTTTGAGAAATCCAAAATATCATTTATAATATTTAAAAGTGAAGAGGAGGAGGATTTTATAGTTTGCATATAGTGTTTTTGCTTAGAAGTAAGCTCTGTTTGTAAAGCGAGATATGTCATACCTATAATACCATTCATCGGTGTTCTAATCTCATGACTCATAGTTGCTAAAAAGTTTGACTTTGATTTTGTAGCTTCTTCTACCTTAGACTTCTCAAACTCTAACTCTTTTGTTCTATCTTTAACCTTATCTTCTAATGTTCTTTGAAATTCTCTATCTTTCTCTTCTAGTAGTTTAATTCTGTATGAAATAATAAAAGCAAGCATTATAGCCTCTGTTGCTATACCTATCCCAACACCATGACTCGTTATATAGTTATACTCTATCAAGCCCTTATAAAATAAAACTGCTAATATATTAAAAAATATAAAAAATGAGTGCCCTATAATAAAATACTTTGCCAAAGGATTTCTTTTTTTATAAAAAGAGACTGTTGTTACTAATGTAATAATTATTGTGTATGCAGCTAATAGACTTGCTATTTTTAAAGCAGCAATAAAATCAAATAATCCATAGACTATATTTATGCTTATAAAAAGTATTACAGACTGTAAAAACAGATGTTCTCTTTGATAATTGTTCTTTGTACTAAAAATAGTCATAATAAATAGAATTAAAAATATTGGCATTAGCATCAATGAATAATTTATTTTAAATACTAACGAACCATAAAGATTAAATAGATTTGCTATAAGTCCATAAGACAGAGAGATCCAAATAGAAGCAAAAATAAGATAGAGTGAATAATAGAGGTTTTCTCTACGTGAAGAAGAGATAAATATTAAAAGATTATATATAACTAAAGCTAAAAGGACACCCACTAAAAGAGCTATATCAATATTTGAATTAACAAGGGATTTTCTTGAGTTTTGTTTGTCATATATCATAACAGAGAACCACTGATGCGAAAAAAATTTTGACCGCATATAGATGGTCTTCGTTTGATTTGGAGCAAGAGAGAGTTCATATATGGCGATTCCACCATATATATATTTTTCACTTACATCCGAATTAAAATCAATATCTACACTTTTGATAAGCTTATTGTTATACTCTTCATAAAAGTTCAATGTTTTGTAATGATATGCATGAGGATGATGAATATAGAGTTTTCTACTTTTATCCGATACATTGGTAATCACAATCTTAGACCAAGTGACACTGTTTTTTGTACCCAGAGATATTTTATTAGTGATGTCTACAAACTTTTTACTTCTAACCTCTGAGTAATCTACTTTAGATGTAGCATCCTCATAATAACTCATTTTAAAATCAGTCAACTTAACTTCTTGCTTATCAATAATAATATTTTGTCCAAATACTAAAGATACCAATGAAAAAAACAAGAAAACTATTTTATACACTATCTAAATCCTATTATAAATTTATCTTAAAACAAGCGCCATGTTCACTGTTTTTAACACTGAGTTCAGAAGCTAAAGAGTCTTCAATAATTCTCTTAGAAATATACAGACCCAGACCAACACCTTGTTTTTTATGTTTAGTACTAAAGTATGGTTCAAAAATCTTTTCAATTATTGCATCATTTATACCACCCGCATTATCACACACTTCAATACAGTATGCATCACCACTCTTTTTGCATTCAATTTCTATTCTTGGTTTTTTAATATTTCTAAATACTAACGCATCTTTAGCATTATTTAGCAAAATCACTAAAACCTGCTGTAACTCATTTTTATACCCTGTGTAAAGAAATTTTTCTCCTAAATTAAGAATGATTTTAATATTATGAGAGTCTAACACACCTTGAACTATAAAAATTGATTTTTCAACTAACTCTTGAAGTATAAACTCCTCTTTATGTTTATCTTGAGAATAAAAATTCTTAAAATCATCTATTGTTCGAGACATATAGACGGTTAAGGACTCTATCTCAAGTAGTTTTTCTTCAATTGTATCATCTTGAATTTTTTTTGTATAGAGTATATCATCTAGGAGAAGAACTGTGGAGTTTACTTGAGCGAGAGGTTGTTTCCATTGGTGTGCGATATTTTCTATCATTTCACCCATAGAACTCATCTTATTTTGATGAAAAATAATTTTGTCTTTATCTCTTGATTTTTTGAGCTCCTCATCCACTTTTAGCTGCAAGTTTTTATTTATCTCATTTATCTCATTTTTAGACTCTTCTAGATCATAAATAAGCTCTTGGAGTTTTAACTCTCTTTTCACTCTAGCTAATAGTTCTTTGGGCTTAAAGGGTTTAGTGATATAATCAATACCACCTACATCATAAGCTTTTTCTATCGACTCTTCATCTATCTTTGCCGTTATAAATATAACTGGAATATCTTTAGTTTTATCATCTTTTTTCAAAATTAAACACATCTCGTAACCATCTATATTTGGCATCAAGATATCAAGTAAAATCAGATCAATAGCTTCTCTATTCACTATTTCTAAAGCACTTTTGGCATCTAAAGCGACAACTATTTCATACCTATCTTTCAGTATTTCAAGAAGTAAATCGATATTTACACTAGTATCATCTACTATTAAAATTGATTTTTTGTTTACTTGCATCTGTTTACCTTTATTAAAATAAATTCACTATTTAATGAAAAGCAAACTCTTTTTTAGTACGAATATTTTTCTTTAAAGAGAAAATATTTTTATACTCTATCTTCTCTATCTCATACTCTTTCATGCCTAGAGGAAGTTTCACTCTAAACTCATCTTCCTCTTCCTTGCCAATCATTGCTTTTGCTAAGGGAGAGTGTATGGAGATAAGTCCATTTTCTGGTTCACTCTCTAAAACACCACAGAGTGTGTATCTCTCCTCTTCATCAGTATCTATATTAGTAACATAAACAGTACTTCCAAAAGAGATTTTCTTATGATTATGTAGAGTTGGGTCTATTATCTTGGAGTTTTGTATCATCTTGTTTAGATAGAAGAGACGTTTATCTATAAAGCGCAACTTCTCTTTTGCAGCATGATAATCTGCATTTTCACTTCTATCACCTTGGGCAGCAGCCACTAGCTTTTCGTGTGCTACTTTTGGTTTTTCCTCTTCTAAGAGATACTTAAACTCTTCTACTAAAAGATCATATCCCTCTAGACTCATAGGCTCTAACAAAAGAGATCCTTAATGATGAAAACCAACTATATAGTAAGTCTCTTTTTTATCAAGTTTATTTATCTCAACTTTAAATTTTTCACTAAAATGCACCACTTTTTCATGTGCCTCGGCTGCTAACTCTGGAGTTGGAGACTCTATTTTTACTTTAAAATGACTCTTTGAGTTTGAGAGTGCAACATAAGCACTGTTTACTTTTAAGTGATCATGCAAATCCATAATATGCTTTTGAATTTTCTCATATCCTGGTGTATTATCTTCAATTTCTTGGAGTTGTTTTACTAAAGCTTCATTTGGTGTATAACCGAGTTGTGTTAACATTGCATCTCTTTGCATATTACTATTTTCCTTTTTTAAATTTAATTTAAAAATAATAGCGGTTTATTGTAAATATTCAGTATAAATTTATATCAGATGACTATAATTACATCAAACAAGCTTATTAATAAGAGAGAAAAAAATGACTGAAGATATCCTAAAAAAAATCAAACAACTTCCACCACTTCCAGAATCTGCAATGCAGATTGAAGCGGTTTATCAAGATCCAGATAGTAGCTTTCAAGACATGGTAAAGATCTTAGAAAAAGATCCACTCTTAACTGCTGATATTTTAAAAGCAGCAAACTCTCCTTTATATGGTTTTTCTCGTGAGATAAATGCTATTAGTCAAGCAGTTGGACTTTTTGGTATGGGTACAGTTCGTGGTTTTGCACTTGCAAGTATTGTAAAGAAAAGTTTTTCACTTGACCTCTCTCCTTATGGTATATCTAACGAAATGTTCTCAATGCTTTCAAAAAAACAGCATGGCCTTATGACTGCATGGTGTCTACGTAAAGAGAACAAACTGCTTGGTGTTCTTTCTCCTGCAGCTTTCCTTGTTGAAATTGGAAAAGTTCTTATTTCACAACAAATTATCTCTGATGGGAAACAAGATGCATTTCAAACAGCATTAAAAGAGATTGGTGATGTTGAAGCTGCTGAGCGTGAGATAGTTGGTGTTGATACTCCTGAAGTATCTGCTACTATTTTTGCACAGTGGAAATTTGAAGAGGGTCTTGTTGATGTTATCAGAAACTGTCAAAATCCTGAAAAAGCAGAAGAAGCAGACCAACGTCCTGCACAGATTCTTCATGTAGTTCGTGTTGCAGTACCTATTAATGGTGTTATAACAGATGATAGTATTGCTGCGGCCAAAGATCTTATTGAGAAGTATAATCTTGATATGAATAGCTTTGATACGGCTATAGAAAACGCTAAATAATACAATAATTGAAATCTCTACTTATAAGACTCACACTTGGTGTGAGTGAACAAGATATCACTCCTGATGAAGCAAAATTTGTGAGTGAGTGGCTTACTAAAAAATACCTCACAAAAAAAGAAAACCAATACAAATTTAACTCTAAATTCAGAGCTGGAACATTAGGACTAGTACAAAAAGAGACTGCCTACCTTCATGTTATTGGTGAAAATGTTCGTGATCTTTTTATCGAAGAGTTAGGAGTAGCTAAAGAGGGCGACCTCATCATCGCACAGCGTTTACTAGGTAAAAGAGGGACTCCAAGTGCCAAAGTTGCTGAAATTGTAGGGAGAGAACAGAGTTACTCTATTGCATACATTATTTTTAAAGAGAACCATAAATCTTTAGTAGATTTAAAAACTGACTTTCCTATAGGTGCTGAGTTAACGCCCCAAGAGCTTGAGAAACATCAAACGGGGGATGTGTTTAAAATAGATAACCAAGAGAATAGTGTTTTAGAATTTTTGGGAAACATTAGAGATCCCTTAGTTGATGAAAAAATTGTTTTAGCACAGTTTAACAAACATGATGAGTTTGAAGAGGATGTTTTAGAGATTGCAAAATCATTTCCTCCTGTAGATGCAAAAAAGTATCCTAAACGAAAAGATTTAAGAGAGTTGGATTTCTCTACTATTGACCCTGTTACGGCGAAGGATTATGATGATGCTATCTATTGGGATGATGAAAATTCCACCCTTTATGTAGCCATCGCTGACGTAAGTGAGTATGTAAAACCTTTTGGTGCTTTAGATAATGAAGCAATTTATAGAAGTTTTTCTATCTACCTTCCCCATCGTTCTATTCCGATGCTCCCTCGCCAACTGAGTGAAACGCTATGCTCCCTACAGCCTCATGTAGATAGACTCGCTTATGTTTTTGAGATGAAAATTGATCTTGCAAGACTCGAAGTGAGTCACTCTAGTGTTTATGAAGCAGTTATTCACTCTAAACGCCGATTTAATTATGAAGAGATAGATGCTTACTTTGAGGGAAAACTTAAAGCTACAAATAGTGATGAAGAGAGAATCTTTGATGCCCTTACAAAACTAAGAGTTGTAACAGACAAACTCAAGATTAAGCGACTCAAAGTTGGTTATGACTTCCGCTCTACCGAGATAGATATGAAGATAGATGAGAACTCTAACATCGTAGCTACAACAGAAGCAGAGGAGACGCCATCCCATGCTCTTATAGAGGACTGTATGCTTTTAGCTAACAAAGAAGCAGCCAAGCAGTATGAGCGAGGTATCTTTAGAATCCATGAAGCACCCTCTCAAAACAAACTCCAAACACTCTACCAAGAGTTAGCTGGGATTGGGATGCAGATAGAGATAAAGGGTACAACAAAAGAGACTATCACAAACATTCAAGACCAAGCCAAAAAAATGGGTTTAGAGTCTGAAGTTGATACGCTTATCATTCAGTCACAGATGCAAGCGAGATATGCTCCTCTTAATGCCGGACACTTTGGTTTAGGTTTTGAGCAGTACACACACTTTACCTCACCTATCCGTCGATACTCTGACCTTATAGTACATAGACTGCTTAAAGCTATTAATGCAGGTGATACAGAGGAAGGCTCTTATGTCCTACGTAACATTGAAGCTCTTGCTATGACCATCAGTGAGAAAGAGAGAGAAGCGAGTAAGATAGAGACCGAATTTATGGCTCGTAAATATGCTCGTTGGGCAGAAGATAACTTAGGTAAAGAGTTTAAAGCACGAATAACTGCGACAGAAGTAGAAGTAAAAGCTGAGATCAAGGATACTATAACAGGTGCTAGAGTCCTTATAAGTTCTAGTGATGATGTAGTTCTTTTTGAAGATGTTATAGTAAAAATAGAGTCTGTAGATATAGCTCGTGCGAAGATTTCTGCTATCGTTGTAGGAAAAATGGATGTATAAAAGCGAGTTTGACAATCTTATTCGCTCACAAAAAATCTCTAACTCTTTTGTTTTCTTCGGAGAGAGTGCTTTTCTTATAGATATGTATGCCAAGATGATGACAAATATAGAAGATGCTAACATCATCAACTTCTACCATGATGAGTATGACTTTAACTCAGCCAAAGCACACCTCTCACAAGGTTCTCTTTTTGGAGATAGAAATATACTTATCGTAAAAAGCAGCAAAAAAGTACCAAAAAAAGAGCTTGATATACTTTTGGATTTTTGTAAAAAAAACCCTGACAATATTTTTGTATATGCCTACTATGGAAGTGATCATAAAACTTACAACAATAAAAAAGCCTTTGCAAAAACAGAAGCAGTAGCTGTCCGTTTTTTTCATCCTAAAGACTTTGAAGCACAAAACATAGTTCTCCAAGTAGCAGAAGAAAAAAATGTTACTATCGATAAGTTTACAGTAGCACATCTCCTTAAAATTCATAATGGTGATGTTGCTTTAGCTGTAAACGAAATAGAAAAATTTCGTGTTTTTGATAGAGCGATTACTACTAAAGATATAGATACTCTTGTCTTTGGATTAGGGGAAGTAAACCTCGATGATTTTATAAAGAAGCTCTTAAATAAAAAAGAGTTTAAAGATGATCTCCTCAGTATAATAGATCATGGAGAAGATGAGATTCGAATCCTTACCTCTATAACTGCATACATTACACAACTCTATATGTTCAACATTTATATCCGTGTAAATGGTGCTCCCAATGCCTTAGAGATACTTGGCTACCCTGCCCCAAAATTTGTAGTAGATGCAAAAGCAGCACAGTCTATAAAGATAAAACCCTTTACATACTCAAAACTTCATGAACTTCTTTTAGATAGTGAGTTAAAGATGAAAAGTGCAAATATCGATAAAGGTGCTATACTCCTCTCCACACTCATTAGAGTACAAAAACTCCTTTAAATCACTTTTTACAGAGCATCTCTCAAAAACGAACACTTTTCTGCTACTATTTAAAAAGAAAACAGTACGAGGAAAAGATATGAAAAAACTAAGCACAACTTTCACCATTTTAGTCGCCAGTTCAGTAATGGCGTTTAACTTCACACAAACGGGTAATACTCTTGATTCTCAGCAGATGATTAAAGATCTAAATACTCCCCAGCAGAGAGTCTCACAAGAGTATCTTCACCGTCTTAATGTAAATAAAACACTCCCTAAAGTACTAGAAAAAGAGGCTATCTATGTTCTAAACAAGTTTATAGAGATTCTCCAGACAGATACTTTTCAAGCGAGTGCACACCGAGTCATTCCTCTCATGCATAAAAGTCTACTTACCCAAGATGGAGAGAACATGGATCAAGACACACTATCCTTCTCTTTTAAAAAAGCCTATACCAATGCAAAAAATTATGCCTACCCTGTTAAAATAACACGAATAGATAGACTCAAAACAACAGAGATAGGTCATGGAAATAGTCATGAAGTTGGGATAGAATTTAAATTTTGGATAGCAAAGAAAAATAGTAATGGCTACTCTGCCCCTCTTGTACTCTTTTTTAAACAGCATGGTTCGAACGAGCCAAAACTCAGTTATGTTGGAAGCATTTAAGCTTCCTCTTTTTTATTTGATATTTTCTTTTGGTATCTCTACTCCAGCTCCAGACATATTGCCGGAGACATGCCATCTTCCACCCTGAACGAGTGAGTATCTACTTGCTATATCTTTACTGATTAAATCTTTTTTTATAAAGTACTTACTACCGCGTTTCTCTACATAAGCGACCATAAAACTATCCCATTTATGTACATACCAGCCGTTATCAAACTTAAGTACTTCATTGTGCATCAACTTACGAACTATTCTCATATGAGATGTATTTTTCTTCCCTTCCGCGTTCATTAGAGATTTTGTGAGAGAGATTAACTCTGGATTATTTTCAACTGCGCGAGGCATCTGCTGATTTTTTAGACTCATCTCTTTTGCTCTAGCAAGTTTTTTATCATAAGCCTTATAATCATTTATATACTTTTGAGTCTTAGCGCTGTACTTACCAAAAGTAACCTCCTCATATACTTTCTGGTTTGTTAAAGCTTTCATACCTACTTTAAACTCATCCATCATCTCTTTCACACTCGATTGACTTTTAAAAAGAGAGTCGAAATCTCTTTTAGAGTATGTTCTATGTTTTACAATACCATTAAACATCTCTGTACCCCAATGTCTTGTTGAGTCTAAGATTGCACTATCTATATCACTCTCTACACTATTTACAAACCAGTGTCTATATGTTGTAAATGGCTGTTCTCTTCCCTCTACAGTGTTGTTTCTCACCTTATTTAAAAACTTTGTCATATCTGGAATAAGTGCTTTATAATCTTTGAGTGTTGTTGCCCACTGCTTCACATCTTCTGGAGATCTTGCTTCACCACTAATGTAATCGCGTTGGAGTCTTGGATCGAACTTCTCTTTGTCAAATACAGACTGAATTATCTTTAACTCTTCACCAATATTGCTAACACTTGCAGCCAATTTTTTACTCTGAGTTGAAGCAGATGCAAAAATATCTTCTATCTTTTTAAGATCACTATCTGCTCGTTTTACACCTCTGTCAAAGGTTTTACTTCTCATAGGGTTTAGAAGTGCTTGGAGCTGTTTGAGTTTTGCTTCTAGTGGTTTTGCATACTCTGGGTCTTGTAGTTTTACTGTATCTACATTTCTAAAGTAGTAGTCATTTTCTATATAGAGTGAACGGAACTTTTTGAGATTGTATTTATCTTCTGAAGTCATCTCTTTTGTATTGGATGAAGATGCAACTGTTACCGCGTTTACTCCAGTAAAATTTTTCGCTATGCTTCTGTATGCATCTACCCAGTCATCATAACCTCTTTTAGCATCACTGTATCTCTTTTTATCCAGTGGTTTTATCGCGTTTAAGGTCGCTGTGAGTTCTTTGTAGTCGAGGTTAAGCTGTGCCTGTTTTTTTGGGTCTTTTATGTCTGCATCACTTCTCATTGCATTGTAGTCTTTAAAGGCTCTATTATAGATACGGTTATAATCATTTACAAGCTCATTAAGAGATTTACTACTTGGCTTCTGTTTTTTAGAACTAGCTCTTACTTTTGCAGGTGCAGATGCTTTTACACCAGCAGTTTTGAGATTACTATTATAAGTTTTCACCATATTTTTATAACTTCTCTGCATTCGTACAACTTGAGAATCTTTCTGGTCTGAAAAACTTTTGATTACCTCTTTGAGCTTAGCAAAACCAGCCTCTACCTTTGCTCTTTTTTGAGGATTTTTATAGTCCTCTATAGTTCGAAGTGCTGAGTAGTCACGGTTGAGTGAAGAGATCTCTTTGTTGTAAGCTTTAATGTACTTGTTATCATCATAAGTTAAAGCACCGTATGCTAAAGAGGAGGAGAGAATTAGCATACTCGCTATAAGTGAAGGTCGTCTCATTTTGAGTCCTTTGAGTAGTTTTCTTACTCAATAGTAACTCAAAAGTGTTCTTTAAAAGTTCTGTTTTAAACTTTGCTATAATATGGTGTTTAAGAAAAAGGGTTAATGTGTATAAGTACTTTCCATATAAAAGAATGAATCACCGTGAAATTTTACTGTATGGCTTTCACTTTAGTTTCATTTTTGTATTTACACTAGCAGTAACAAGAGATCTACTCTATGAACACTACTTTAATGCAACTATCAGTAGCTCAGCAATTTTAGCAAGTGTTATGAGCTACTACTTCCTACACTATAAACATAAGATCCTACTCTCTAGCTATATTATCATTGGAACTTCTGTTATTCCACTTTTTATACTTATTTACTTTAATCATTTTGGAAATATGGTCATCATCTATGTTATCCTACTCCCAATAATCGCTTTTTTTCTTTTAGATCTCAAAAAAGCGATAGTCATTAACTTTTTAATTTATGCACTTCTTATTGGTATGCTCTACACTATCTATGCTATTAATCCCGAAGCTCCCATTTTAAATAATCCTTTAGCACTTATAAATATAACCTTTGCCTCCATGTTTATTATCTTTTTTGGTGTCTTTTATCATCTAGCCATCGAGTCTTCTCTCTCAGCTCTTATCCACTCAAATCGTCAAAAAGATATACTTTTAAAAGAGGTCCACCACCGTGTAAAAAACAACCTGAATGTTACCGCTTCCATCCTAGGTCTACAGTCTATGGGAAAATCAGATGAAACAAAAGATGAATTAGCAAAAAGTAAATCTCGTATAGAGTCTATTGCCATAGTACATGAGATGCTCTATAAGCAGGATGATTTTGATAAGATCATCTTTAATGAGTATGTTCTCAAACTAAAAAACCTCATACTCTCTATGTACACAATTAATAACTCAGTTACTTTAAATATCAAACCAAATAATAACCTCACACTAGAGTTAAATATTATGATACAGTTTGGGCTTATCATAAATGAAATTCTTACCAACACCCTAAAACATGCAAAAAACAGGGAAGGGGTTCAAGTAGAAATCTCTCTTCAAAGACGAGAGGATGTTTATGTTTTCACCTATCAAGATAATGGAGTAGAGAGTATTGACATTGGAACTATTAAAGAGGCTAAAGGACTAGGACATAAACTCATAGAGCTAAGTGTAAAACAGTTAGATGGAAACTTAGAGATAGAATATAAAAAAGGATTACTCTATACAATAGAATTCTCATAAAACAGAACTTTTAACGAACAACTCTCTGTTAGAATACTGCTATTATGAATAAAAACTATAAGTTACTCTTTTTAATTATAGCAATGCTGCTCTTACTTACATTTATAGTTTCTACTATAAACTATAAAACGACAGCAGCCTTAATCCAAAACCAGATCACAAAACAGTCCCTTCCTCTCTCTTTAGATAATATCTATACAGATATTCAAAAACAGATTTTAGAACCCTACCTCATCACCTCTATGATGGCAAATGACACCTTTGTCAAAGAGTGGTTACAAAATGATGCTAATCCAAAAAAGATAAAAAACTATCTTGCATCTATTAAAGAGAAGTATGGCCTCCTAAGTGCAATCTTAGTCCAAGATAAAACAAAGAGGTACTATACACAAGATGGTTTTTTAGAGGTACTCGATCCAAATAATAGAGATAATAAATGGTACTTTAGATTTAAAAACTCAAAAAAAAGTAGAGAGATAAATATAGATACAAATGTCAAAATCGATAAATCTCTCATAATGTTTATGAACAATAAAATCTTAGATAAAAACAACAAGCTTATCGGGATAACAAGTACTGGAGTAAAAATAGTCTCTATTCATAAAATGCTTACAATGTTTAAAGAGAAATACCATCTTGAAGTCTACCTATTTGATAAAGCTTTTAACATTATTTTAATGCAAAAGAGCATACATGGATTAAATACAATTGATGAATTAGAAGAGTTTAGTGCTTATCAAGATAAGTTACTCTCAAAAACTGCAACAATGTTTGAATATGAGAGAAATGGCGATACTTTTAGTGTAAATACAAAGTATATTCCTGAACTTGATATACATATACTTGTAAAAGCTAAACTCAGTGACTTTACTGAGGCCACACAGAGCACACTCTACCTTAACCTTTTAATCTCTATTTTAGTCATCAGCTTAGTAGGTCTAGTTATTTTGTACATCGTACGCTCCTCTATGCTCAAACTCCAAAAATCAAATGAACAAAAAGATATTCTACTCAAAGAGGTACACCATCGAGTAAAAAACAACTTAAATGTTACTGCCTCCATGATAGGTCTTCAAGCGATGCAAGAGTCTAAGGAGATTCAATATCATCTCCTCAAAACAAAGTCCAGAATTGAGGCTATTGCTAGTGTACATGAGATGCTCTATACTCATAATGATTTTCAAGAAATAAATTTCTATGACTACCTGTGTAAGCTAGAGTTACTCTTTTTTAATATGTATAAAAATTCTGAAAATTGTGTTATTATTATAGATGTAAATAAAAGATTTACACTACCCTTAGATACCATGATTCAGTTTGGAATACTTATAAATGAGATGCTTACAAACAGTGTTAAGTACTCCAAAAATAAAAAGTTTCTCAAGATTACTATCTCTTTAACAGAGGATGAGAGTGAACTTATTTTTACATATAGAGATAATGGTGAAGATCAGATAGACTTTCAACTCTCCGATACCAACAGAGGACTTGGTAACACCCTTATAAAATTAAGTGTGCAACAACTTAATGGTTCACTGCAAAGAAGTTACGAGAACGGTCTATGCTACAAAGTGAGGTTTAAAAATGCTAAATATAGTAATAGTTGAAGATGAATTAATAGCTGCAGAGTATCTTAAAGAAATTCTTCTCCAAAATGGTTTCAATATTTTAAATATTATAGATAAAGGAGTAGAAGCGAAAGAGAAGATCCCTCTCTTAAACCCAGATATTGTACTTATGGATATTATGCTCAAAGATAGTATAAGTGGGAGTGAAGTCTCACTTCATTTAAAACAATTTGCTCCTCATATTGCCATTATATTTTTAACAGCATATGCAGATAAAGAGATGGTCGACTATGCTATAGAAGCAAACTCCTATGGCTACCTTATGAAACCCTATAATGAAAATGAAATTGTAAACACACTTAAAGTTGTAGCAGCACGGATAAAAGAGCACTCCCCAGTTCAAAAAAAGAGTCTTCATAAGATAGCTATTTCTCAAGAGCTTATCTTTGATATAGGTAGTAGTAAACTACTCAAGAATGAGATAGAGTTAAAGTTAGGAAAAAATGCTCTTAGTTTCATCGAAATCTTATGTAAAAATATCAACTCATCAGTCTCAAATAAACAGATCTCTATGCATGTTTGGGGTGAGATAAAAAATGACATCACAATAAGAACACAAATTCATCGAATCAAAGAGAAAATCGGAGAAAATATCATTCAAAATGTAAACGGCATTGGTTACATGATAGAGAGTATAAAATAGTTTACTTTTAACAATACCTCAGCACAACTAGTATATAATCGCGATATTAATTTTTTCCACAAAGGAATTGCGATGCGCGGTTATAAAATATTTGCTGGTTCTGCTAGTGTTGAGTTTGCAAAAGAGATTTGTCAAGTTTTAGATGTTCCATTAGCAAAAGCTGATGTTAAAAAGTTTAGTGATGGTGAAATCTCTGTTCAAATCGCTGAGTCAGTTCGTGGTCGCGATGTTTTCATAGTGCAAAGTACAGGTGCACCATCAAATGACAACTTAATGGAACTTCTTATTATGACAGATGCGCTAAAACGCTCATCTGCTCAGAGTATCACAGCTGTTGTTCCTTACTATGGTTATGCAAGACAAGATCGTAAAGCCGCACCTCGTGTTCCAATTACTGCAAAACTTGTAGCAAATCTTTATGAAACTGCAGGTATTGATCGTGTTGTAACAATTGACTTACATGCTGGTCAAATCCAAGGTTTCTTTGACATTCCAGTTGACAACCTTTATGGTTCTGTAACTTTTGAGCACTATATCAAAAGTAAAAACCTTAAAAATCCTATCATTGCTAGTCCAGATATCGGTGGTGTTGCTCGTGCTCGTTACTTTGCAAAACGTATGGGCTTAGAGATGGTTATCGTAGATAAACGCCGTGAAAAAGCAAATGAAGCAGAAGTAATGGGAATCATCGGAAATGTAGAGGGTTATGATGTAATCATGATTGATGATATGGTTGATACTGCCGGAACTATGGTGAAAGCTGCGACTGCACTTAAAAACAAAGGTGCAACTTCAGTAATGGCATGTGCAACACATGGCGTTTTAAGTGGAAAAGCATATGAGAACCTAGATCATGGTGAGCTTGATGAGCTCATCATCACAAACACGCTTGATACAAAAGAGCATAAAAAGATAAAAGTACTTACAGTAGCGCCTCTTTTTGCTGAAGTTATCCGTCGTGTTTATCATAATGAAAGTGTAAACTCACTTTTCGCATAAACTAATATAATTACACCTTCTCTTATTTTATAAGAGAAGATGTATACCTCAACTATTTCTTAGCTACTACTTTCATACTCAACACTACAACACTCAAAAGTGAAGCACTTACAACTGTAAAAATAATAGTATATCCTGTTGGTAAATCATAACTATAAGAAAAATAGAGGGCTACTAAAACTCCTATAGAGCCAAAAAGAGTTGCAAAACTAAAAGCATCGTATCTCTTTTGTGTTATACCTGCATACGCTGGTGCTATAAGAAGAGCAAAAACTACTAAAACACCAGCTGACTGCACAGATGATGTAACAGTAATTGCTAACATTAAAAAGAAAAGAAACTCTTTTTTAACACCTTTTACTTTCGGATAGATAACAAACATCACAAATGCTACAAAACAATAAATAGCTAAATCTTTATACAGATCTGCACTTGATGTAAATAATATATCAGCGGCACTGAGTTTAGAAAATAGCTCTGTCCCCTCTGCACTACGAGCTAAAATGAGCATAATAGAGGAGATACCAAGAGCATATAACAGCCCAATAAAAGCCTCTATCTTTTCAACTCTCTTTGTTGCCCATGTTATGACAAGTGCACCTATAACAGCGAAAAAAAGAGTCATAGAACTCTGATACTCTCCATCCATAAATGCAATACTTATCGCCATCCCAGTTGCAGCAACCTGCCCTATCGCTAAGTCAGTAAAGATAACACCACGTTTAATAATCTCAATTCCAAAGATAGTATGGATAAAAACTAAAGCGATGGCTAGCACAAAAGCTGGCCAAAGAAGTTCAATTATCTGCATAATTTCTTTGCGATATTACTATAATACTCTTCTAAATTTTTACTTCCATCTGCACCCATATCATGAGGTATAACAATAACTTTTGCACCTGTCTTTGATGCTATAAACTTAGCAGTCCTTTTTTCATGATACACATCTTGCAAAATAAGCTTTATCTTGTTTTTTTTGATACTATTTATAAGAGCTATCGTATGTTTAGAACTTGGTGCTATACCAGGAAGAGGCTCTATATTACCATAGCTTTTATAGTTATAGCGTTTTAAAAAATAGTTGAAGAGTTCATGGTACTGAACTACTTTTTTATCTTTACATTGCTTCATTTTCGCATCTAATTTCTCTAAATATTTTTGCCATCTATATGAAAACTTTTCTAAGTTACTGTGGTATCTCTGCTCATGATCGGGATCAAGTTCAAGAAGTTTTGCCATGATAGCTCTCGCAATTATAGGTACCATATAAGGATCTGTTGAGTAGTGAGGATTTCCCTGTGCATGCACATCGCCAAAACCACGAGAAACAGAAGTCGGCACATCTATCATAGGAATATAGTGAGAAATATCTAAAAATCCCTTTGCTCCATTTTGAATATTTGCATTGTTAGCACCTCGTATCAGTGGTGGTAACCAACCAAGTTCAAGTCCTCCACCATTCATTATAAGTAGATCTGCACGGCGAAGTTTAGCCAGAAGAGATGGTTTTGGAACAATAAAATGAGGGTCATACTTTGAACTCCCCAGAACATGAACATTAACCAAATCTCCTCCTATCTCTTCTGTAATAGCCCCGAGTGTAGAATATGTAGTCTCTACACGAAGTGCAGCTGAAACAATAGTAGTAAAAGCCAGTAGTAAAAGTAAAATTTTCTTCATTATAATCTCCTAATAATCATGTGCGCCATGTGCGCCTGCTGCAATGTTAAGACTTAACATCACCTCATTTATATCTTTTCTCTCTCCTCCTATTACCTTACTTCTATCATAAGTATAAGAGAGTCTTAAACGTGACATTGGAAAGGGTTTGTAATCAATTTTCGCTGTATACCTTTCTAAATTATCAGTATCCACTCCACTATAAGCCGATAAATCTGTCTCATTTTTTGTGATACAGTCATATCTTGCACCAAAAGAGTAATTATTATTATATTGATATACTAGCTCAGAGTAGAGTCCTGCTTGTCTATCTCTCTGTGATGTCAACTCTTTATTTCGTTGTAAGAACTCACTCTGCCAAATGAGAGAGGAGTAACTTCCAAGTTGCTCACGAAGTGTCAGATCCACACCATAAATATCTGTTGGTTTTCTGTCTGTATTTTTTCCATGTGCATAACTTAGACCACCTAAAACAGATAAATCATCACCAATATCTATACTTGATTTCAGATAAGCTATATATAGGTTATTTTTAGAGTCATCCCCAAAACTTCTTCCATTTGTACCTTGCATCGCTTCTATACCAAACATTATGTAAGTATCAGTAGGTGCTATCCACTGAAGTTGTACTCCAGCATCACTAATGCTATCTGGTCCAAAAAGAGTTTTGTATATAAGTGGTTGCGAGTCAAAGTTCCAACTATGTTGATGTTTTTTATTTATACGACCAAATGAGCTCTTAAATTTCCCAGCTTTAACTCTCAATGAATAAGGTAAAGAGGTTGTTTGAACATAAGCTTCACCTATCTCAAACTCATTAGGATGAAGATGAAAGTTTGCAAAAGCTTCAAAGTAAGGATCGACAACAGAGTGCATAGCAACCTCTGCATAGTTAAGATTAAAGCCTCTATTTTTATTAAAAGGAAAATTCATCTCCCCTTCGTCTATAAAACCTGGCATTGCTGCTTTTTCATATTCACTATTTTCTACATCACGACTTACCGCAGACATATTTAAAATAAGTGCCATATCAGGTAGGTAAGCATTTTGTGAAAAGCTTGCTGATTGATTTGTATTTTTTTGCTCAAGGCTACTTAGTTTTGTACTCATTACGAGTGTCGCTTCTTTTTGTTGTTGTAACTGCTCTTTTATCGCATCTATCTCTGCATCAGCAAAGAGTGAAGAGGCGATTAAAAGAGAGAGTATTATCCTCTTTTTCATTATATCTCCATAATATTTTTATATCTGTAGTTATTTTTTATTAGTTAAATATTATGTATAAATAGGAGGTGCACGAGCACTAAAAGTAGTGCATGTCTGCTGTGTTTGAAGATCTGTTAATGGTAGGAGTGTAGATTCTGATTTAATAGAGAAAAGTGCCACATAATTTACATCACTTGGAGTATCAATATCTGTTACATTATGCTGGAGAGTACATACCTGACAGTCAGTATGTATTTTAAAATCATTATGGTGATGTAATGATCCCATAAATGTAGCAATAACAAATACAATAGTAAGATATTGTGAAAGTAACTTATTCTTCATAAATGGAATTATAGCTCTTTTTTCATAAAAAATGGATACTATTACTTAGACTCTACAGATTTCAAGGTAATTTACATTAGATTCATCAAGTAGAATTTTATTATTAAAATTTTACTGAGGTGAAGTCATGTCTAAAATATCTGTATTAAAAGAGAGTCTTTCTGTAAGAGCAAACAATATTAATCAACTTCAAAATAATTTTGAGATTAATGCACTTGTAGAAGATTTAATTACAGAGATTACAAACACTGAGTTTGCATCCATATGGATATACTCTTTTCCTACTCTTTCAAGAGGAAGGGATGGAAAAACCACTAAAATCTCTATAGAGAATAAAAAAGGTCTCCTCTATGAGTGCTTTTCAAAAAAAGAGCCTATCATATATAACTCTATATCAAGTGAAAAAGGGTATGTCCCCTCTGTTGATAATCCAGATAATATTGAAATAAAATCAAAAATTGTAATTCCTCTTATAGAGAATGATAACTTTATTGGTATTGCAACTGCCTATTCAAGTATAAATAATGTGAAAAAATTCAGCTCAGATGATTTAGAAATTTTTGGTGCAATCTCTCCCTTTATAATTGAAGCAATTTTTAAGATGCAAAAAAATAGTGATAAGAATCTTCCATTTCATGATGCTAATCCTCTTCAAAATACCGATGATAATTTAAACAAACTAGAAAAATCTCTTGTGACTACAAATACCTCTGATGAGATGCTAGACTATATGTCAAATATTGTTCACGACATTAGAACACCGGCAAATGGTCTTGTAGGTTTTTTAGAGATTTTACAAGAGCAGATAGAGGATAGTAGACTCAAAGAGTATGTAGGACATGCAAGAAATAGTGCCCTACTTATAAATGACCTTACTACATCTATCCTCGATGGTGTAGCACAGGGGCGAGAACCTTTAAGTAAAGAACCAACTATTGTAAATACAGTAAAATTTTTCTCCGATATTGCTGAAGTTTTTTCTGCAAACATGTCAAAGAAAAATATTAATTACAACATATTTATTGATCCTCTTCTTCCAAAAGAGATAGAGATTAATAGTATGAAGATAAAACGTATAATTATGAACCTCATTAGTAATGCAAGTAAGTTTACACCAGAAAATGGCTCTATTGAATTTTCACTCCGCTATAAAAACAGAGAAAAAAAGCTTCATATCTTCGTAAAAGATAGTGGTATTGGTATTGCAGAAGATAAACAAGAAGAGATTTTTAAAGCATTTACACAAGCAGAAGAGACAACAAAAGATATTTATGGAGGTACTGGATTAGGACTTAGTATATGTGCAAATTATGTAAAAGAGATGGGTGGAAAACTCTCATTAGAGAGTAGACTTAATCATGGAAGTACTTTTTATTTTGATATTCCTATGGATATAAAAGATTATGCACATCAGTTTGAGGCTATTAAAAACACTACAACAAAAGTTGCCATACTGATGGATAAGAGCAACTCTGTTGTTGGTAACAATATAGCAAGATACCTGGTGAAGATAGGTGTCAATGTAGATAAAATCTCTGCTATCTCTCAAAAAGATCAAATTAAAACAGATACCACACACCTTATCTGTTTTGAGAGTAAACTCACTACTGAACTTTTAGTTTATCTCAAAGAGGTCAATATTAAACTACTAATTGTAGAAGAAAACTTTTTATCACTTGATCTTAATCACTTAGATGGAACGATGCTTATCTCTCAGTACACATATTTTGGTGATTCACTCTATAGTTTTATAAATGAAGCAAGTATTCCAAAAGTGTTAATTGTTGAAGATGATAGAATTAGTATTATACTTATAAAATCTATGCTTGAAAATGAGTACTGTGAGATAGACATAGCTTCAAATGGTGAGGAGGGTTTAGCTCTTCTTATGAATGGACTCAAAAATTCCACCCCTTATAATATAATTTACACTGACCATAACATGCCCCTCCTCTCGGGAAGTGACATGTTAAAGGAGTATAAAAAAGAAGAGGAAAAGTATTCTTTTAAAAAGACAATGACAGTTTCTGTCTCAGGGGATGAGAGAAATTTATATAAGTACGATTATGATTACTATGCAACTAAACCTTTTAAGAAAAAAGAGATTACTGCCCTCTTCTTAAAAACAATAAATTAATTTAACAACTTTATCAGCACATCTTTTGTATAATCGCGTAACTATTTCTAAACATTAGGAAACTTATATTGAAAAACATTAGAAACTTCTCTATTATTGCACATATTGACCATGGTAAAAGCACCCTTGC
The DNA here is from genome assembly GCA_027063505.1 of Sulfurimonas sp. Classification (GTDB taxonomy): domain Bacteria; phylum Campylobacterota; class Campylobacteria; order Campylobacterales; family Sulfurimonadaceae; genus Sulfurimonas. Next base: position 20,879 of record JAMORO010000061.1, on the reverse strand, counting down.
TGACCGTATTATCCAAGAGTGTGGTTCTGTAACTGAACGTGAAATGTCAACACAAATGATGGACACAATGGACATCGAACAAGAGCGTGGAATTACTATCAAAGCTCAATCTGTTAGACTTGATTATGTGAAAGATGGTGAGCACTATATTCTTAACCTTATAGACACACCGGGACATGTTGATTTCTCTTATGAAGTAAGCAAATCACTTGCATCATCTGATGGTGCTTTACTTATCGTAGATGCTGCACAAGGAGTTGAGGCTCAAACTATCGCTAATGTTTACTTAGCACTTGATAATGACCTTGAACTTATTCCTGTTATAAACAAGATAGATTTACCTGCTGCTGATCCTGATAAGGTGGCTGAAGAGATAGAGACCTCTATTGGCATTGATGCTACTGATGCTTGTTTAGTCTCTGCCAAAACTGGTGTTGGGATTCGTGAGCTTATTGATGCTATTGTAGATAGAGTTCCTGCCCCTGTTGGAGACCCTGAAGCTACTACAAAAGCCATCATTTATGACTCATGGTTTGACCAATACTTAGGAGCACTTGCACTTGTACGTGTTTTTGATGGTCAAGTTAAAAAAGGTCAAAATATCAAGCTTATGAGCAATGGCGAAGAGCATCAGATTCTTGACTTAATGTACCCGCACCCAATGAAAAAGATTAAAACTAACACTATTGAGTGTGGTGAAATTGGTATTGTTGTTCTTGGATTAAAAGAAGTTGCCGTTATCAATGTTGGTGATACAATTACTGATGTTAAAAATCCTACGGCAGAGCCTGTTGGAGACTATGAGCCAGCTAAACCATTTGTATTTGCTGGAATCTTTCCAATAGATACAGATAAGTTTGAAGACCTACGTGATGCTCTTGATAAACTGCGTCTCAATGACTCTTCGCTCTCATACGAGCCTGAAACATCAGTGGCTCTTGGTTTTGGTTTTCGTGTTGGATTCTTAGGAATGCTTCATATGGAAGTTGTAAAAGAGCGTTTAGAGAGAGAGTTTAATCTTGACCTTATAGCTTCTGCTCCATCAGTTATCTATAATGTATACTTAAATAATGGTGATTTTATAAATGTTCAAAATCCATCTGAACTTCCTGAAGTTAACCGTATAGATAGAATAGAAGAGCCTTATGTTAGAGCTACGGTTATAACTCCTGCTGAATATCTTGGAAATATTATAACCCTTCTTATCAACAAACGCGGTACACAAACTAAAATGACTTATCTTAATGAAGATAGAGTTATGCTTGAGTATGAAGTACCGATGAACGAGATAGTTATGGACTTTTATGATACTTTAAAAAGTATCTCTAAAGGGTATGCTTCATTTGATTATGAGCCTATTGAGTTTAGAGAAGGTGACCTTGTTAAACTAGATATTAAAGTAGCTGGTGAAGCTGTTGATGCACTAAGCATAGTAGTTCCACGAACACAAGCACTCTCACGTGGTCGTATTTTAGTTAAAAATATGAAAGAGCAAATCCCTAGACAACTCTTTGAAGTTGCTGTTCAAGCTTCACTTGGTTCTCAAATTATCGCTCGTGAGACAGTTAAATCTATGGGTAAAAATGTTACTGCTAAGTGTTACGGTGGAGATATTACTCGTAAACGTAAACTTTTGGAGAAACAAAAAGCTGGTAAGAAACGTATGAAGTCTATCGGTAAGGTTCAACTTCCTCAAGAGGCCTTTATGTCTGTTCTGAAAATGGACTAAGTAGTATTTTGCATGAGATGTTTGATGTGTGAGTCTCTCTCACTCAAACATCTCTGCACCTACTGCCAAAAAACTTTTTTAAATCCAAAACTTTACAAACGCCATCTAGAAGATGGAACACTTATCTACTCCTTTTATAAATACTCAGAGATTAAAGATCTTCTTCATACAAAACATACAGATATCGGTTTTCATATTTACAAAATTCTTGCACAAAATAGCTTTAAAAAATTTATGCAAGAGTTTTACCCAGGTGAAAAGTATGTCTCAATAGCAATAGATGATAATGTTACAAGTGGCTACTCACATACTGCTATACTTAATAAAGAGTTAAAGTCACACTACATTAAACCACTCTACTCTATACTTCGTGCAAAAAATTGTCTCTCATACTCTGGAAAAAGTAAAAAGTTTAGACTTTCAAACCCTAGAAATTTTCATATAAAGCCTTTTAAAGAGAAAGAGATTATTTTAGTTGATGATATTGTTACTACGGGTAGCACTCTTCTGGAGGCTGTTAGAAGCCTAAAACCCTATGGGAAAGAGGTCATTTTCTGTCTTACTTTATGTGATGTATCTAACCAATAACACATACTTGATACATAAAGACTAAACTTTAATAACAAAATAGACTAAACAATCACTTGACATTGTTACACTCAATATGTATAATAGTGCTATCTTTTAAAAAAGGAGTCATTTAACTATTATGTCTAAAGAAAAATTACAAGATGAAAACCTCGTAAATGAGGAAGAAACAGTAGAACAAGAGATTGTTGCTGATGAGGCAGAAGCTGAAGCAGAAGCAGTTGAAAATGAGTTTGAACTTTTAGAAGCAGAATTACTTGCACTAAAAGACAAGTATGCACGTGTTCATGCAGACTTTGATAATATCAAAAAAAGACTTGAACGTGAAAAATACACAGCGGTAGAATATGCAAACGAAAAATTTGCAAAAGATATGATTCCTGTACTTGATGCACTTGATGGTGCGATGAAATCAGTGCAAACTGATGCTGATAAGGCAGAACTCTTTGATAAGTTAAAAGAGGGTATCGAACTTACACATAAGTCTTTTTTAACTCAGTTAGAAAAACATGGTGTAACTATGGTAGCTCACGATGAGCCATTTGATCCAAACATTCACAATGCTATTCAAGCAATGGATAGTGAAGATGTTGAGTCTGGTCAGATTGTTCAAACTTTTCAAACAGGTTATAAATATAAAAATCGTCCGTTAAGAGAAGCGATGGTAATCGTAGCAAATTAGAACTTTTGCAACTTAGGTTGCAAAACTAATTTGTGAAACAGCATATAATGTCGCTGTAACAAAATAATAAATATAAAAATAAAATTTAAGGAAATTAAAATGAGTAAAGTAATTGGAATAGATTTAGGAACAACAAATTCATGTGTAGCAGTTTATGAGGGTGGTGAAGCAAAAATCATCCCTAATGCAGAAGGTAAAAATACTACTCCTTCAGTAGTTGCATTCACAGATAAAGGTGAGGTTCTTGTAGGTGATCCTGCAAAACGTCAAGCGATCACAAACCCTGAGAAAACTATCTCTTCTATTAAGAGAATTATGGGTCTTATGATGAATGAGGAAAATGCAAAACAAGCACACGATAAAGTTACTTATAATATAGTAGATAAAGATGGTGCTGCTTGTGTTGATGTTGCTGGTAAAGTATACACTCCACAAGAGATTTCTGCAAAAATTCTTACAAAACTAAAAGAAGATGCTGAAGCTTACATCGGTTCAACTGTAACGGATGCTGTTATTACAGTTCCAGCTTACTTCAATGATAGCCAACGTAAAGCGACAAAAGATGCTGGTACAATCGCAGGACTTAATGTTCTTCGTATTATCAATGAGCCAACTGCATCTGCACTTGCTTATGGTTTAGAGTCAAAATCTGAAGAGAATGTACTTGTTTACGACCTTGGTGGTGGAACATTTGATGTTACAACATTAGAGATCTCTGATGGTACTTTTGAAGTGCTTTCAACTGATGGTAATGCATTCCTTGGTGGTGATGACTTTGATAACAAAATCGTTGACTTCTTAAATGATGAGTTTAAATCAACTCATGGAATTGAACTTAAAAATGACAAAATGGCACTACAACGTCTGAAAGATTCTGCTGAGAATGCTAAAAAAGAACTTTCTAGTGCAACTGAGACTGAGATAAATCTTCCATTCATTACAATGACAGAAGCTGGACCTCAACACTTAGTTGTAAAACTTACTCGTGCTAAATTTGAAGGTATGATTGCTGGTCTTATTGATGAAACTATTGATCATATCAAAACTGCTATGAAAGAGTCTGATTTAGATAACAATGAGATCAAAGAGATTATCATGGTTGGTGGATCAACTCGTGTTCCAGCTGCTCAAGAAGCTGTAAGTAAATTCTTTGGTGGTAAAGACTTGAACAAAGGTGTTAATCCTGATGAAGTTGTTGCTGCTGGTGCTGCTATTCAAGGTGGTGTTTTAAGAGGAGATGTTAAAGATGTTCTTCTTCTTGATGTTACTCCATTAAGCCTTGGTATTGAGACTTTAGGTGGTGTTATGACTAAGATCATTGAGAAAGGAACTACGATTCCTGTTAAAAAATCTCAAGTATTCTCCACTGCTGAAGATAACCAACCAGCTGTTTCTATTAGCGTTGGACAAGGTGAGCGTGAGTTTGCTAAAGATAACAAATCTCTTGGTCTTTTTGAGCTTGGAGATATTCCAGCTGCACCACGTGGTGTACCTCAAATTGAAGTTACATTTGACATCGATGCAAATGGTATCTTAACAGTTTCTTCAACTGACAAAGGTACTGGTAAGTCACAGTCAATCACTATCTCTGGATCATCTGGACTAAGTGAAGAAGAGATCGAAAAAATGGTTCAAGATGCTGAAGCGCACAAAGCTGAAGATGAAGAGAGAAAAGCTCTTGTTGATCTTAAAAATCAAGCAGATGCTCTAATCGTTCAAACTGAAAAATCAGTTGAAGAGATGGGTGATAGCCTTGAAGCAGAAGAAAAAGCTAAAATTGAAGCAGCAGTAACTGACTTAAAAGAGACACTTAAAGATGAGTCTGCTACTAAAGAGCAAATTGAAGAGAAAGTAAAAACTCTTACAGAAGCTGCTCATAAAATGGCAGAAGAGATGTATAAGAAAGAGCAAGACCCAGCAAAAGCTGAAGCTGATGCTAAAAAGAAAAAAGAAGACGATGACGTAATCGATGCAGAAATCGAATAATTTTTTGTCACTTTTAAACTAACCAACTCTAAGTTGGTTAGTTTTAGCCTTCTCGAAGTAACCATCCCATAATTTTTCCTCTTTTTTTAGCATTTAAGCTTTTTTCTAACTCATCTATTTTTATTTGAATATTATATATATCCAAAAACTCATCTATATGAGAGAAAAATATATCTATCAAATGCGGATCGAAATGTTTCCCTTTCATATCATTAAAGTACATAAAAATATCCTCTTTTTTCCATCCCTTCTTATATGCTCGTGAGTTAGAGAGAGCATCAAAAACATCAGCAACAGCAACGATACGACCATAAATATGAATCTCTTCACCTTTAAGATTTTTGGGATACCCTGTTCCATCAAATTTTTCATGATGCTGCAGTGCTACAATTTTAGCAGCCTTAAAGAGAGGCATTGTAGAGTGTTCTAGCATAGTTGCTCCAAGAGATGCATGTTTTTGCATCTCTAAGTATTCACTTTTATTTAAAGATGATTTTTTATGTAAAATCGCATCATTAACAGCAAGTTTTCCAATATCATGAAGAGTTGAAGCATCTTTAAGTAGTTTTGCTTCTTCCAAGTCCATACCGTAAAGAACAGCAAGGCGGTAGGTAAAATCTGCAACACGTTTTACATGAGAGTGTGTTTCAAGGGAGTGCCCCTCAGCAATGCCACCAAGTACATTCATTAGCTTAATCTGTGTATCTTCTATCTCTTTTGTTCTCTCACGAACTTTTGACTCCAGATTTTTTTCATAATCTCGAAGTTTCAGTCTGGTAGCAACCCGCGCTAAAAGTTCATCTTTAAAAAATGGTTTACGAATATAGTCACTGCCCCCAACCCGATACGCTTTTTTTAAAGTCTCATTATCAGCATTTGCAGTTAAAAAAATCACAGGAATAGAAGATGTACTCTCTTCTACTTTTAAATAACGACACACTTCAATACCACTCATTCCAGGCATCATAATATCAAGAAGCATTAAATCTGTCTCTTTTTCACTTACACTTCGCAATGCTTCTACCCCACTACTTGCCTTTGTTACATGATAATTTGCTTGAAGTAAGATCTTTTCAACCATGGATACATTGTCTTTTACATCATCAACAACTAAAATATTATATTGTGAATTATCTGTGTCAAACATGTACAATTCCATTTTTTTTAGTGATTATATCTAATTTTGTAACTATTTTATAATACTATTATGCAATCGATATAAAAAGGCTTTTTAGATGAAACAAAAACTAAAGCATTACATCAAAGAGATTCTCTTTTTTGTCATTACTATGACAATAATTGCGAATTTACTTAGTCTCTATAAAAGCCAAGAGCTTAGTGATGCACCCCTCCGATTAGCCACACTTAAACTTATAGATAATAGTACTTATAAGTTTCCATCTGACAAACCAGTTCTTATCCATTTTTGGGCTACATGGTGTCCTACTTGTAAAGTTGAAGCACCAAATATAGAGTTTATCTCTAAGCATTTTGAAGTCCTGACTATCGCTGTTGATTCAGGAACAACTGCAGAACTAACTGCATTTATAAAAGAAGAGAACTACACTTATCCTGTTGTTAATGACTCTCTCAAATACCTCTCTCGTGAGTTTAATATTGCTGCTTTTCCAACAACTTTTATCTACGATAAGAATAAAAAACTCATCTTTAGTGAAGTTGGCTACACTAGTATAATTGGTCTCTATTTACGTATGTGGTGGGCATCTTTTTAACACATTATGCTAAGTATTTAACTCCTTTTTGTATAATAAGTACAAATAAATAAAAAGGTCTGTAGTAAAGTGCATTTTGAGTTTCAATTCCCCTTATACTTTTTACTACTTCTTTCTGTACTCTGTATATATATCTGTCCTCTTTGTGCTCCTAAACGCTACTTTGTACATATAAACTTTTTTACAAAAGCAACTCGCTATATAAACAGAGAAAAACTTCTTTTTTTACTTACTTTTATCTTTTTAGTAACTGCTCTGGCTTCACCCATAAGCTATGAGCAAAAATCTCCTAACCATCGAAAAGGTCGAGATCTTGTTATTGCACTTGATACTAGTGGCTCAATGGGTGAGAGTGGTTATGATAAAGAGACAAAAGAGACACGAAAGTTTGATGCTGTTTTAGCGATATTAGACAACTTTATACTCCATAGATATGATGATAACCTTGGAGTAGTTGTCTTTGGAGATTTCGCCTTTGGAGCAGCTCCTCTCACTTACGATAGAAAAAGTTTAAGTTTTGTTCTTAAGTACCTTGATGTTGGTATTGCAGGAGATAATACAGCCATAGGTGATGGGCTTATGCAGGCCATAAAAGTTTTAGAACACTCACAAACTGAGAACAGAGTTATAATTTTACTAAGTGATGGTTATCAAAACAGTGGGAGCTTTTCACCCAAAGATGGTGTTTCTCTAGCAAAAAAGAGAGATATAAAAATTTATACTATTGGTATTGGAAAAGAGAGTGATTATGATGCTTCACTTTTAAGCCAAATTGCTAAAGAGAGTGGAGGAAGATTCTTTCAAGCAGAAGATGCCGCATCTATGAAAGATGTATACAGAGAGATAGACTCTCTAGAGCCTAGTCCTATCCGCTCGCAACACTATTTACATAAAACACTCCTCTTTGATATTCCTCTCTTTGGTGCTATCGTACTTCTTATTTTTATCTTATTACGTCGAGAGAGGGCTCAAACAGCATGATGTTTTTAAACCCTTGGGCTTTTATACTTATTTTATTTGTGCTATGGATATTTAAAGGTATACTTTTTCACAAAGCTTATACCAGTGATGATGCCTTCTCGAAAGAGCATAAACGCTATCACAAACAGACGAGGTTGATCCTTCTAGCTCTTCTCTTTACTCTTTTTGCACTCTCTCGCCCTGCCCTAACTAATGAGATTAGCCAAGAGAAGTTTGATGCAAATGAGTATATTATTGCACTTGATGCCTCTTTTTCTATGCAGATGGATGATGTAAAACCAAGCCGCTACGAAGTTGCTAAAAATAACATTATTGCCCTCCTTAACAGAGATACAAATGATCGCTTTACACTCTTTGCTTTTACAAATAACCCTCTTCTTATCTGCCCTCCAACAACAGATAAAGAGATAGCCATCAGTGCTTTAAATGCATTAGAACCAAAATTTATCCTTACTAAAAGTACCTCAATAACATCTCTTATAGAGCGTGTTGCAACACTAGACCAAGAGCATAAGTCACTTATTATCTTTAGTGATGGTGGAGAAGAGTACAATCTAAAACAGTTATTACATATAGCAAAAGAGTCTGCAATGACACTCAACATTGTTGCAGTTGCATCTACTAAGGGTGCCGTTATAGTAAAAGACTCTAAGGTTATAAAAGATGAAAACTCACACCTTGTTATCTCCCGAATCAACCCTATCCTTAAAAACCTAGCACAACAGAGTGGAGGGTTTTATTTCCAACTCAACACTAACAGCGATATCAGTGCTCAGATTTACTCTAAAATGCAAGCCAAAAACCTTGATGCAAAAGAGCTAAGTACAGAGGTTGTAAGCTATAAAGAACTTTACTATATACCACTGTTAATGGCGTTTATAACTTTACTTATCGCCTTAACAAAATTGCAGAGGTATCTACCCTTTTTAACACTGCTTCTTCTTACTCTACCCTACACAAAAGTAGAAGCATCACTTTTTGACTTCTATTATGTGACCATTGCAAAAAAGGCCTACTCAAATCATGACTATATAAAAGCTCAAAAATACTTTAAAAAGCTTACCCCCTCTCAATACAGCTATATGTCAATAGCTAATGCTTACTATAAAAACAAACAGTACAAGCACTCTCTTCGTTACTACTCGCAGATAAAAAGTAAAAATCCACAGATAAAAAGTAAAATTTTTTATAATATGGCAAATGCTGCATTTCGACTTAAAAAGTATCAAAGAGCTGCTGTACTCTATAAGCAATCCTTAGCACTAAACTACACACAAGAGGCAGATGAAAACCTTATGAAACTCTATAAATGTAACTGCATTAGTAATGTAAATGTTTCCGATATGCTCCCAACTGCAGACTCTAAAAAAGTAAAAAACATTACAAAACAGATAGATAATAAAAAAGAGGACAAAGATAGTGGAGGCTCCTCTTCAGGCAAACAGAGAGATGCACAGGGAAGTCAAGGGGGTGCAGGTGGTAAAAGTAAAAAAAAGAGTGAAAACAGAGCCACACTCCAAGGTAAAAAAAATAAGTTTAAAATGGGCTACAATACTTATGAACTTATAAATAAAGGATATGTTAATGAAAAACATCCATGGTAAAATAGTTTTTCTATTTATGCTGCTAATAGTGCAACTAAACGCTATAGAGACAAAATACTGCAGTTATAGTATCTCGAGTTCAAAAAAGAGTGCTGTTTTAAATGAACCAATAAGTATCACCTTTAAAGCAAGACAAAAAATTCATAATGAAGTTATGTTCTTTGATCTTAAACCCCATAAGAGTAAAGATTATGAAGTTATCTCCATCAAAGAAAAACGCCATGAGTTCAACTACCATGATGCTAAAAAAGAGTTTGAATTCTTACTCATTCCTAAAAAAGAGGGACTCCTTAGTGTACCCTTTGACTTTCGTATTCGCCGAGCGAGTGATGATGCTGTTGCACAAGCATATACAGGAAGTCGTGACAATGTAAAGTCTATTCCTACCATCAAAATAAATATAGATATACCTACTGTTACACTCAACATTACATCTCTTAAAAATCCTGTAGATGCAGTTGGGGATTTTAATCTAGCAATGAGTATAGATAAAACAGAGATAAGCTCTTATGATAAAGTAAATGTAGTCTACACACTCCAAGGTCGTGGATTTTTAAATAAAAACTTTGAACCGATAGAAGAGTTAGAGGGAATCTCTATTTTTAAAGGCAAAAAAGAGAAAGAGCCTCGTGCAACAAAAGAGGGATATATCTACCAAGTAGAGTGGAGTTATGCCCTTGTCTCCTCAGACAACTATAAAGTACCGGCCGTGACACTCAAAACATACAACTACCTAAATAAACAGTACCTTGATAAAAATACACCATCGAAAATGATAAGTGTAAAACATCAGGATATCGAAAGCCTTATAGATGATGAAGAGTCACCACAAAGTACAGTGGATTATAAAAAATATATTGACTATTTTTACAGTTTTCTTATCTTTAGTGCGGGATTCTTATTTGCTAAACTTCTTGAATATTTACCTAAAAAACTTTCAAATAAAAAGCAGTGTTGTCCACTTATTAAAAATGCTAAGAATCCAAAAGAGCTCTTAAAACAGACTACTCCATACTTAAACAAGTATCCTTTAAAAGATGAAATCAGAGCACTTGAATCACTTGTTTACACAAAAAATTCAAAAGAGAATTTTAGTAGTTTAAAAGATAAAATAATTAAAAAAATAGAGTTATAACTGTTAACATTCCCCTAACACAAAAATAATATAATTTTAAAATATAAAAATCATTAAGGTCTATTATATGAAAAAAATTATCCTTTTATCACTCTTATCTATTTCTCTTTTTTCTAGTGAGACGTTAACACTTCAAGAAAGTGTAGCTAAGGTACTTCAAAACTATCCAGATGTAAAAACATTTAAACTAAAAATCAAACAATCAGAAGCATCTTATGACTCTGCTTTTTCAGCTTATCTTCCAGAAATAAACCTTCAAGCACAGTATAATGTAACACAAACATTTGTTTTTCCAGTAAATGGAAGTTTTAATACACTCGATGATTCGGGCTGGAATGCAGGAGTAAACCTCAAACAAAAAGTATGGGACTTCTCTAAAACATCTTCAAAAGTAAGTGCAAGTAGAGTAGACAAAGAGATCTCAGAACTCTCCCTTAAAGAGCTTCAGTCTCTTCTCTCATTTAAAGTAAAAACTCTTTATGAACTTATGGTTGTCCAATCCCAAGCCATAGAAGTAAGAAAAAAAGATCTCCAAACAAAAGAGGCATATTATGAGCAATCACTCGCCCTTGTTAAACAGGGTTTAAAAACAGAGGCAGATGCAAACCGTTTTTTATCTTCTGTCTATGTAGCAAAAGATAATCTTTCTATCGCTGTAACCTCTTATAAAAAGGCAAAAAGATCACTCTCTTTATATATGAATGAGGAGATCACTGATGAAGTGCTCTTAGAAGATGCTTTTTTAAGACGAGAGTTTGATACAGATATAGATACACAAAAGGAAGTTTTAGAAGCAAACTATAACCTTCAAATAGAGAGTAAAAATATAGAAAAAAACTTACTACTTCATAAGTCAGCAAAGGCAGCTCACTACGGTTCTATAGATGTAGTAGCCTCTTACAACCATATAGACACACTTAATGCTTATGACTCAAAACTAGCAGGTATTACCCTTAATATTCCTCTTTATAGTGGAGGAAGAGTCTCAGCTGAAGCACAAAGAGCACAAATTGGTGCACAGATTTCACAAGAGCAAAAAAACTCTCGCGAACTCGCACTTAAAGAGGAGTTATCTAATCTTCTTTTAGACATCCAACGATACAACAAAACAGTAGCTGCAAAACAAGCACAACTGAGTGCTGCTAAAAGTACAAAAGATGTTCTCGATGGCAGATATAGAGAGGGACTCTCTACATATATAGAGGTTCTTGATGCGACCTCTTTAGTACTAAATGCTGAACTAGGACTCCTAGAAGCATACTACTCTCGTGCTCTTAGCATTGATAGAATCGACTACTTAAAAGGAAAAATATAATGAACTCTTTAATAAAATACTCTCTTGTAACCCTACTCGCAGTTGGAGGAGGCACTCTTTTTTATAACAAAGTATACATTCCTAAAAGTACCTATACTAAAGTCTCTCCAACTTTAGGAGATATGGCAGTAGAAGTATTTGGGATAGGAAACGTGGATGCCAAAAATATCTATAATCTAAATGCACAAAGCGCTGCAAAAATCTTAACTATCACTAAAGATGCTGGAGAGTGGGTAAAAAAAGGGGAACTTCTTGTAGAGATGGATCCTGTTGATATGCCACTTCTTTTAGAAGAAGCAAAAATCTCTGTAAAAAAAGCATCTTTGGAGTTAATTGCATCACGAAAAGAGCTTGAGAGTCTTAGTGCTCAAAAAGATTTAGCTTCCATAACATATAAACGCTATGAGAAGCTCAAAGCACAATCTTTTGCATCACAGTCTGAATATGACAAAGCAAAAGCAGACTTAGATGCTCTTGATGCACAGATAGCTGCTTCAAAAGCACATATAAACTCTGCACGAGCGGAGATATCACGTGCTAAAAAAAATACAGAGGCTCTTAATGAAAAACTCTCTCGTTTTAAAATTTATGCACCCGTAGATGGTTACATCATCGCTAGAGAAGCAGATGTACAAGAGAGTGTAGTTCCAACACAGGCTATACTCAAGATAGTAGACCCAAAAACAGTATGGATTCGAGCCTACATAGATGAAAAAGTGAGTGGAGCAGTAGCGCTAAAACAAGAAGCAACAATCCGACTTCGCTCAAAATCTAATAAAACTTACCAAGGATTTGTGAGTCGTATAGTACCACAGAGTGATGCTGTTACAGGAGAGAGAGAAGTAGATGTAATGTTTAAAGAGTTACCACTCCCTTTTTACATCAACGAACAAGCAGAAGTAGAGATAACAACTAAAAAACTAAGAAACATCACTAAAATTCCAGCTAATACTCTTGTTCATAAAGATGAAAAAAGTAGTGTTTGGATTTTTAAAGATGGCAAAGCTCACTCAAAAGAGGTGAAAGTTCTCTCAAGAAGTGGTGAGAGTATAGCAGTTTCAGGTCTAGATAGCTCTGACACACTTATAGTTCCTGCTAAAAACAAAAAGCCTCTCTCTGAGGGTTCAAGAGTACACTAATGATTAATTTAGCAAAAAAAGACATCTCTCATACTCTTGGAAAGTTCATTGTTACGGCCATGGGAGTTGGTATGCTTCTTGGGATTGTACTTATTATGATTGGCGTTTATCGAGGAATGCTTGTTGATGCAGAAGCACTCCTTAAAGATCTAAGTGTCGATGTATGGGTAGTTCAAGAGAATACTTTAGGGCCATTTGCAGATGCTTCACGTGTTCCTGAAGATCTTAAAAACACTCTTCTTGCTATAGATGGAGTAGATAAAACAGCAGCACTTACTTTTCAAAACATTCAGATACCAACTCCTACAAAACCTCTTCGAGTAGTTGCTCTTGGTTTTGATCCTTTTGGTGATATAAACGCTATAAGTAAAGAGAGACTCATCAAGGGGCGAGGACTAAAAAGATCTCACTATGAAGTAGTAGTAAGTGATAACCTTGGCTTTGAACTTGGTGAGAGTATGAACTTAGGACGAAATATTTACAAAGTAGTAGGTATAACTCATGGGACTGTTTCTTCAGGTGGTGATCCACTTATATACATAAGCCTCAAAGATGCCCAAGAGCTACAGTTTCTCTACTCAAATGCTCGTATACGAAACGATAGAGCTAGAGGTCTTAAAGGTGGTGATGCGCATATGGTCAACACCATTGTTGCAACTATAAAGAGTGGCTATGATGTAGATAAGGTTGCCGCAAGCATTAAAAGATGGAAACATAAAAGTGTCTATACAGCAGATGAACAAAAAGATATACTTACTAAAAATCTTATAGAGAGAGCTTCTAAACAGATAGGTCTTTTTACAGCAATCTTAGTAGTTGTCTCAACAATAATCATCGCTCTTATTATCTACACAATGACATTGGAGAAGATGAAAGAGATCTCTATTATGAAGCTTATTGGGATTCCCAATAGCATTATTATTAAGATGATTGTGCAGGAGACTCTTCTTTTAGGTTTTTTAGCCTTTATATTTGGAAATGCTTTTTCACATCTTATCTATTCAAAGTTTCCAAAGAGAGTTGTTTTAGAACTTCCTGATGCTTGGATGCTTTTTATAGTTGTCATAATAGCATCTATCCTTTCATCATTTATAGGTGTGAAAAAAGTAATCAGTGCAGATCCTGCAGCAGCGATAGGTGGTTAAAATGAGTAAAAAACAGAGCATAAAAGTCCAAAACCTTGTAAAGAGTTTTGGAAGTGGCGATAGCCGTGTAGATATTATAGATGGTGCCTCTTTTGAGGTAAACAAGGGTGAACTTGTAGCCCTCATCGCTCCAAGTGGTGCAGGAAAAACAACACTTCTTATGATGATAGGATGTGTTGAAGAGCCTACTAGTGGTACTATCTGGCTTGGAGATGAAAAAGTATATGAGAACAAGTGGCTCACAAAAGAGACACGTAAAATACGACGTGAGAAGATTGGTTTTATCTTTCAAGCACACTATCTCATTCCCTTCTTAAATGTTATAGAAAATGTAACTTTAGTACCTCAAACAAATGGACTTAGCACAGAGGAATCTGAGAAGAAAGCTATGGAGCTTTTAGATTACTTTGACATAGGAGACAAAGCACACGCTAAGCCATCAGAACTCTCTGGTGGTCAAAACCAGAGAGTTGCAATTGCTAGAGCCTTAGCAAACACTCCTGAGATAATCTTAGCAGATGAGCCAACAGCAGCTCTTGATATGGAACGCTCTGTTGGAGTAGTGAAGATGCTTAAACGCATCGCGATAGAGCAAAATGTAGCAGTCATTATGGTCACACATGATGAGGCTATGTTACCGCTGTGTGACAGAATTTTAAAGATAGAAAATAAAAAAGTTATCTCTAGTGTAGTTCCCAAAGGTTCACACCTTTTGTAAATATATATACCATGTAGGAGGTAAAAACAATGAAATACTTATCTTTTTTTGATGATATAGAGAAAATAGTTCTCTATGATGACTTAAGTAAATTTCTGGGTGTAAATGATGATGGTATTTTAGACTTCTCTTATGCTGACATCGTTAAATCTGCTGGACATAGTTGTGGTACAGTTTCAGGTGCTTATCTTATAGCACTTAAAGGGCTAAAGGCTCTCTACGGCGACACTCTCCCACAACGAGGGGAGATAAAAGTAGAGATAAAAAAATCGCCTACAGAGGAGAATGCTGGTGTTGTTGGATGTGTTCTCTCTAATATCACTGGAGCTACTACTGACTACGGTTTTGGAGGTATTCCAACTGGTAAATACAAGCGAAGAGAACTACTCTTTTATAGTGCAGATATAGAGAGTGATGTCTGCTTTACTCGTTTAGACACAGGCAAAAAAGTTGGTGTAAATTACAGACCACAAAGAGTAGTAAATCCTATGGCTATTTTAATGTCTGCCATAAAAGCTGATGCAAAAAAGGAAGATATAGAAAGTTTTCCTGTTCGTTTTCAAGAGATGGTAAAAACAGTGTTTGATAATGCAGATAAAGTTATAGATATAGTATAAAAAAGGGGGGGGGGATAAGAGTATCCCTCTTATCCATTTAAAATCTAAAGATAATTAACTAAAAAAATCCACAAGCATTTTTTGTAAAAACTCTTTTGAACGATCAGTTTTCTTGATTTTAGCATCAAAAATCTCTTTTGTGGATGGATACTTTTCTGAGTATTCACGATAGAGTTCACACTTCATATCCATATGTTTGTTAAACTCACCAATAACATCTTCCATCTCTTTACGGTTTCCAATAAAACGCATATAGTGTTGAAACATACGCTCACGAGTATCCATAACTATGTGCTCATCAAGCTCAGCAGCCATACCCTTAATATCCCAACGAGAGAAGTAAACACCACTCTTAACAGGAGGCATTATCTCTGCATATATTGCACGTACATAGTCAGGATAATCATCAAATGATTCTTGAGGTGTTTCACATTCACCATCTGCACAGTTATCAAAGGCATGCTTTTTCATTGCCTCAAATTCATTTCTAAAATCACTTACATCGTTTTCATTCATAGTTAGTCCTTTATAATTTCTTCATATATCATCTGTGCAAGTTCCTCTTTAGAACTAACATCATTCTTCTCTAGTAGAAAGCCTCGAAGTATTTCACCCTCTTTAACAACAAAGTCACAGCGATTGTATACTTCTACTATCTCATCTTTATAGTCAAGCAGATCAAGAACAGCACTCTGAAACTCCTCTTCTATATAAGCCCCATCAACATGAGACTTTTTCATATTTGCAACTGTAAAGTAAAAATCATCTTCACGAATATTCATCGGGATTATCATTGCATCTACACTATTTGCTTTTATAAGTCTATTTATCATTGCAAAAAGATTGTTTGTACCTGCTTTTTCACCGATAAGTCCAAACAGTTTTGTTTTTTTAGAGATAATGTTATCGGCATTCATTGTCTCTGGTGCACTCATTATTTCACTCATTACTTAATTCCCCATAATGTATTTGCTTCTTCCTCTTCAATGCGACAACGTGTACACATCACTTCACCACTACGATATACAAATGGCATACCACACTCATCACACCGTTTTACACTAAACTTTACAAGTATCTCTTGCTTTGGTTCAAAAAGCTCTTTGAGATTAAATGTCGGTTTTATTGTCAGTGAATTTGGTTCACACACATCATGACACGATGTACACTTTATACAGCTAAATGCATCAAATGCTATAAATCCGCCATACTTATCGGAGCTAAGTGCTCCCGTTGGACAGATGCGGTAACACATCTGGCAGTTTGTACAGCTCTCTTCATCTAAAACTTTTTGAGAGATAAAAGAGATATCTTCACTCTCTATAACATGAAATTTTTCAGGTACTCCTGCTCTTTTCATAGCCATTTTAAGAAGCTTTCTTCTATCTGGAACCACTTTATTTCTTATACTTTGAATATCTTCTACAGTAGCAGTATGTTCTTTTAACTCTTCATCAAGAGCTTCTACACTATTGTCAAACTTATGCTTCGCTTTTGCAGCTTCTTTAATAGATGCTTTTGAAAGAAAATCTCTTCGACTTGCTGTATCACTATTTTTTACTACTTCCATAGACTCTAGGACTTCAAAGCGAACAGATTTTTCAACTTCCATCGCTTCAAGGAGAAAGTTAACCTCTTCGACTCTCTTTTCTATAATACTTAGATTTACTTTTGCAATTTCACACTCACTACAGTGAGATCTATCAAAAAGAATCTCTTTTGAAGTAAGCAGAGACATACTTAAAATCTCTTCCACATTTAAAGCTGCAAGACAAGGAATTTCATCCTCTTTACAAGAGATACTCTCCCTCTCTGATTCTAAATATGAAAACATAAAATTTATAGCATTAAAGTCATCAAGTTTGTAAGCACTACTTGGACAAGCGGCTAAACATCCTCCACACCCAACACAATCATTTGGTACAAAAGAAGGCAGTTGCTCATCTATTTTAATAGTTGCAACAGGGCAAGCATTCACACACTCGACACACTCAGAAAACTTATTTGTAGTTCTTACACACTTTGCTATATCTAGGGTTAAAAGGCTCATGCTTCGTAGTTACATTTCCCATCTTGAATAAATTCACATAAATATTCATAATCACTCATCATAAACTCTAAAGCTAAATCAGCAAGATCAAAATATAATGCTGTCCCAGCTTCACTTTTAACATTGAGTAAGAACATTGGAGCCCACTCTAAAAGATGCTCTTTTAAGAATTTTTGCTGAATTTTTGCTATTTCACAGGCAGTCTCTTTATTAGCATCAAGAAGTGCTTTCTTTTCAGCATCACAGAGCATATACATAAACTCAAACTCAATCCCAATATGATCCACACTCACAGCTCTCGCTTTACCAAGGTCTACTCTAAAGTCATGATCATTAAAGACTTGAAGTACAGGATTTTCGCCTGCAGTTTCCATCATCTGATCTTCTCTACAGTAGAAAGACTCATAAGGAGTCATATGAAGTAAAAAAAGATTTGTAAAATCTACATTAAGATAACTCTCAATAAGTGTTTTATGATCCATCTCATCACGACGTCCCCATTTTGCATAACTTGGGAAAAAGGCCATCATATTTTCATCATTTTCTATTGTTTTTAAAAGCTCTTCATCAACTTCATTCATAAGTAAACGTGAGAGTAGAGCATAAATATTTATACGTGCTTCTTGGTTTGTAAGTACATCTTGCATTAAAAAAATTCCTTTGGATTATTATAACTTCTTGAGTAATTTATATTAAAAAATTAATAAATTAAGCAATGAGTCATTTTGAGTGAGTATATCGAAGCACCTCTAAAAGAGGGCTTACGACATAGACTTAAGCGTCTTTAATTTCTACTGCATAAGCTTTGTTTGAAAGCGGAACAGCTGGACGTTTAATATGTTGTGGACGACGTAAAACATCACCAGTTTCAAGTGGACGAGTCAGTTTATCTCTCCATGCTTGATATGTTTTAAAGTTATTTTCATAGTTCACTGAAATATCACCGATTTTATCATCAGGACCAGCTTTCTCTATAATAACTTTTTGGTGCCATGCATGGTTACCTGCAATAGGGTCAGCATGAGTAGGTGCAACAGCATTTTGCCATGAACCTGAAAGACCATCCCACCAGATATTATCAAGATCTTTATTAAACTCTTTAAATCTCCAGATATCGTGACGAGGATGAATACCTTTAGTTGGTTTAAGTGTACCCACTTTACCATCCATTTTAAGCTCATAAGTTGGAGAACCAATACCCATAACACCAAGTTTATGCTCAAATCCTGGAATATTTACAGACTCAACGAGTTTCCAACGACCAGCATGGTGAGAGTTAGCAAGAACACCCGGCATTGTAGCTTCAGTTGGAACAGCCATAGCGATGAAATAACCTGAATCAAGATTAGATACAGTATCTGTAATCTTCACTTTAATAGCATCACCACGTTTGATTCCTAAACGGTCAGCATCTTCAGTATTAATCCAAACTGGATTATGGTTCTGAGAGATTTCCATAAGGTGCTTAGAGTTCACAGAACGAGTATGAATATTATACGGCAGTCTAAATACTGTATTTAAAGCAAACTCATTATCATTTTGCATAAAGTCATGGTGAACTTGAGTTACAAGGTGAACCATTTTTTTACGTTCTTCTGCTGTTCTTGGGTAGATAGGAATAGCATACTCTGGCCATTTCCACTCAGCAAACCACTCAGAGTAGAACTCAAGTTTTTTACTTAGAGTGTGGAAACCTTCGTGGAATTTACCATCGATTTCAACACCAATAGAGTGCTTACGTCCATCATGTTCTATCCATAATGCACCATACTCATCTTGAGTAACTTCTCTACGAGGATACTTTTTACCGTGAGCATAAACAAAATCACGATCAATTTTAAGTTCTTCCTCTTGAGGTTTATAAACATCTTTTTTCTCTGTCCATGCACCATGTACACTCATGTAATCATATACTGGGAATTCAGCATCTGGGTACATAGCTTTTGCTTCTTTAAAAAGGTTTGGTAAAAGACTCATAGCAGCATCAAACCACTCTGGCACTGTTACAGCACGAGTTGGATCTTTTTTACTTGCCCAGTATTTTCTAATACCTAAATCACCTTTTGGATCAATATGATGAACCATGATGTTTGGCCAAAATTCTGACTCTTCCCAAACTTCACCAAGACCAAATTTCATGTGTGCTTCAAGTGTAGCACGAGTTGGATCTTTTGCTTTCCATCCCATTCTCTCAGCTGCAACACGGACAACTGCTTGACGGAACTCTATACGTTGCTCTGGTTTAGATGGAGTTGATTGTTGATCATTTCTCTCACCTGCAAGTCCAACTGGAAGGATATAATCACAGTACCAGTTAGTTTCAGACCAAGTTGGAGAAAGATTAAACGTTAGTTCAACTTTTTTCTCATCTTTAAGAAGCTCTATCCAACGGAAACCATCAGGGTTAATCCAAACTGGATTGTACATACGTGGGAACCATACTGAAAGTTTTGTAGGGATGTTAAGCCCTTTTTTCTTCCATTTTTGTTGCCACTCTGTATCCATAAGAAGGTGAGGCATTAACATACTCATCTCATATGAAGAGAGTGGATACTCAGGTGGCCATGCAATCTCATTCCAAACATCAACTTTCGCTGGACGTTCACCTGATACAGTTGATTTCTCACCTTTACCAGCTACAGAAATTTCATGCCAGTGGTGCCATGAAGTACCACCAATATCACCACGAAGTGCTCCACGAAGTGCTAAACTTAAAAATGCAGAACGTGCAATCATCCAACCACCACGGTGAGCAATAGGACCTGAACGCCAGATATAAGTAGCAATTTTACTACCAGCATCGATATACATATCGAAAAGTTCATCTAGTTTATCTTCATAACCTTCGATTTTACACTCTTTAGTAACAAACTCTTTTGTGTAAGGAGCATACATCTCTTTAAGCATTTCAATAAATGATTTATAAGATTTATCTTTTGGCATAGTTTGAATATATCCATACTCATTTTTAAGTTTTTTAATATACTCACTGTCTGCCATTAGACGATCCCAGTTAATCCAGTTCTCCACGAACTCATGATCAACTAAATCTTCACCATTAATATCTTTTTCATGTAAAACACGGTTTGCAAGATAAAGATAAAGTGCAGTCTCTGTACCTGGCCATACTGGCATCCAAAGATCTGCAATACCAGCAGAGTTTGAAAGACGTGGATCAAGAACAACCATTTTCGCACCATTAGAACGTGCTTCAGCGATAAGACCTGCTGATTGTTGAAAGTAGTGACCTGCATCTGCAGCATGTGAAGATTGTAAGAATACTAATTTAGCATTTTTCCAATCTGGCGAGTTTCTATCATCATTCGCCCACTGAATAGAGCCTTGACGAGCACCAGCAGAACAGATGTTTGTATGAGAATCATATCCATCACAACCCATTGAGTGTGGTACACGGTGACCGAAACCATTCTCATTTGGACGACCAACATGGTACATC
>JAMORO010000060.1 GCA_027063505.1 Sulfurimonas sp. | reverse complement strand
CTTAAACAACATCTTACATTTTCTGAAACTACTTTAAGAGAGGAAGCAGCACTCGCACTTGAAGAGGAGATGAAGTATGATGTTTATCGTGTGGAGAAGATTCTTTTTGGACTTGGATTTACACAGGAAGATTTAGAAAAAGATCCTCTCTCCTTTTCAGGTGGGTATCAGATACGTATAAATCTTGCAAAGCTTCTTGTTACTGAGCCTAACTTACTACTTCTTGATGAGCCTACCAACTACCTTGATATTGTCTCACTTCGATGGCTTAAAAACTTTCTTCGTGCATTTGATGGAGAGCTTATACTCATTACTCACAACCGTGACTTTATGGATAGTGTTTGTACGCATACGATGGGACTTGTTCGTAAAAAGATAGAGATAATTGCTGGAAATACACATAAGTTTTATGAGCAACTTGCCTCAAATGATGAACTCTATGCAAAACATAAAATAGCACAAGATAAAAAAGTAAAAGAGCTCGAAGAGTTTATCGCTAAAAATAAGGCTCGTGCTTCAACAGCTGCACTTGCACAGTCAAAGGTAAAACAGCTTGAGAAGATGGAGCGACTTGATGACTTGGCGTTTGATAATACTCTGGCATTTGATTTTAACTTCAAGGAGACCCCCGCAAAACTTATGTTAGAAGTTGAAAACTTAGCATTTGGATACAGTCCTGAAAATTTACTTTTTAAAGATATAAATTTTAGTATTAAACGTGGAGAGTGTATAGGGATTATAGGAAAAAATGGAAAGGGTAAATCTACTCTTTTAAATACTTTAGCTGGAGAGTTAAAACAGATAGAGGGTAATGTGAGTTCTCATCCCTCCGTAGCATTTGCACACTTTGGTCAGACAAATATAGCAAGACTGCATCCTAGTGCTACAGTTACAGATGAGATACACTCAGCAAATACTAAACTAAGCACACAGCTTATACGAAGTATAGCAGGAGCTATGATGTTTAGTGGAGATAGTGCTGACAAAAAAGTTTCACTGCTTTCAGGGGGAGAGAAGTCTCGTGTTATGCTTGGTCAAATCTTAGCACGAGAAGTGAATTTACTCTTTCTTGATGAGCCTACCAATCACCTCGATATGGAGTCTATTGAAGCACTGACAGAAGCTATACAAAACTTCGATGGAGCCGTGATAATAGTGACTCACTCCGAAGAGATGCTCCGTCGTGTTTGTGATAGACTTATTATCTTTGCTAAGGATGGTGCTGAGTACTTTGATGGTGGATATGATGACTTTCTTGCTAAAGTTGGTTGGGAAGAAGATGAAGTTGAAGTAAAAGAGAAAGTAGCTCCTAAATCAACTTCAAAAGAGAATAAAAAACTTCGTGCAGAGCTTGTAAGAGAACGAAATAAACTTACATCCCCTCTAAAGAAAAAAGTAGAAAAGTTAGAGAATAAGATTATGGAAGTGGAAGAGTCTTTAAGTGAGCATCATGAAGCACTTATAGAAGCTTCAAATGCAGGAGATAGTGTACGTTTAATGGAACTTTCAAAAACTGTGAGTGCGCAAGAGATGGAAGTTGAAGAGCTATTTGAATCGCTTGAAGTAGAGCAGACAGAGTTAGATGAAACTACACTCCTCTATGAAAAGAAAATAGAAGCATTAATTTGAGAGATATGTTAGAAAAAATATGATAAGATGACTACATATTTTATGATGAAGAGGTAAGATGCAAAAAAAGAGTCTTAAGAGTATTACTTTAACACGTTTAGTGCAGGTATTTCTTTTAGCTATTATAACTATTATTATCGTTATGTTTTTAGCTTATAAGGAGTTCTTTAAGTATACTGTTGAGAGTAAAGCATTAGAGATTTCAACGGTTGTTAAAGCTGGACTTACTTCTCATATGAAAGCGGGAGTTATGCAGAAGCGTGACTACTTCTTAAGAGAGATAAAAAATATAAAAAATATAAATTCTATACATATTGTCCGCTCTCCTCTTTTAGAAAAACAGTTTGGAATTTCTAGTTTTGAAATAGATAAAAATTTTAAACCGCTTAAAAATTTAGTAACACTTGATAAAGCTTATTTTGAGTGGAATACTAAAGAGGGGATTGTGGATGCAATTATTCCTTATAAAGCGAGTTCTCAGGGAGAGTTAAACTGTTTAGAGTGCCATAATGTAAAAGATGGAGACACCTTAGGTGCACTAGAGATTGAGATGGATATAACATCCTATCAAGCACTTATAACAGAGTATAGTTATCTTTTTGTTGGGATGTTACTCTTTTTTGCACTCTTAATTATGCTCAATTTATTTAATTTTATAGAGAAGTATATCTCTAAGCCTTTACGAAATATTGTTCGTGATGGGGAAGAGGCATATAATAAAAATATTGAAATAGATACAAAAAATTATAAGCTAAAAGAGTTAGAGTGTCTTGCGAAAAATCTTAATAATTTTAATAAAGATGTTCTCTTAAAAGAGCGAGAACTTCAGCTTAAAAATAGGGAGCTTAAAGAGTTAAACATAGAGATAGAGTCAACACTTAAAGAGACTATGATGGCGATGGGACAGGTAGAAGAGATACGCTCTAGTGATACAAAGAACCATACGAAAAGAGTGGCAATACTGAGTGCTCTTATAGCTAAAGAGTATGGCTTAAGTAGTGAGGAGGTAGCACTTATAGAACTTACTGCACCCCTACATGATATAGGTAAAGTTGGTATAAGCGATGATATTTTACTTAAGCCTGCAAAACTGACTGAAGATGAGTATGAACGGATGAAAGATCATGCTATTCTCGGTTACAATGTTCTCAAACACTCAGGACGAGAAGTTCTAAAGAGTGCTGCTCAAATAGCACATTACCATCATGAAAAATGGGATGGTTCGGGGTATCCTGAAGGCTTAAAAGGTGAAGAGATTCCTCTTTTTGCTCGTATAGTTGCAATAGTAGATGTTTTAGATGCTTTGCTTTGTAAGCGAATATATAAAGATGCTTGGAGTACACGAGATGTTTATGAGCATATGCAAAACCAAAGGGGTGAGCACTTTGATCCTCGTTTAGTAGAGATAGTACTTGAGAATTTTGAGAGTTATGTAAAAATAGTTGAGGATATGTCTGTTACAGAGGGGTAATACTTGGCTGAAAAGCTTTTGTACTCAGTAAAACATTTTCTCCTACTTTAAGATGTTTTACTTCTGTTTGACTCACTACAACTTCTACAATCTGCTGTCCAATAGCTACAATAGCTATGAAGATAACATCTACTTTTTTTAGTTCTAAAAGCTCCCCTTTAAATGAAAACTTTTGACTTCCCTGTGTACGAAGGAGAATCTCTTTTGTCTTTCCATCCTCTTTAATCTTTCCATTCTCTAGGACAATGACTCGTGAGGCAAGTTTATAAATTTCACTTGGATCGTGGCTTACCATAATAGTGGTAGTATGAAACTCTTTATGGAGTGTAAGTATCTCTTGTTGGAGTTTTTCTCGCATAGTTGGGTTGAGAGCGGAGAGAGGTTCATCTAAAAGAAGTAGAGTAGGTCTTTGCATCATGGCACGGCAGAGACTTACTCTCTGTTTTTGTCCACCGCTTAGAGTGTTTGGATATCTGTTTTGAAGTTGGCTGAGTTCGGTTATTTCTAAGAGCCGTTTTGCAAGGGCTTTATCTTTTGCTACAAAGAGAAGGTTTTGAAGAATAGTCATATTTTCAAAGAGTGCATACTCTTGAAAAACAAAGCCTATGCGACGTTTTTGTGGGGGAAGGGCATTGGCACCATCTAGCCACTTCTCTTGGTTGACATCTATACTCCCTTCTGCTTTTTCTAGACCAGCGAGTATACGAAGGAGTGTTGTTTTTCCACTACCACTCTCTCCACTAAGTGCTACAAACTCACCTTTTTTTACACTAAATGCTAAATCTAATGGCATAACTCCATGTGCACCATGCAACTCTTTTTTTATATCTATATTTATCATCTATTGAGTCCAAATTTTCTATTGTGTTTGGCATTAAATATATAAACACTTAGAAGTACTACAAAACTAAGGGTTATCATAAAGAGACTGTAGATATGTGCCATCTTGTAGTCCATAATCTCTACCATCTCATAGATAGCAACCGAAGCAACCTTTGTTTCGCCCTCGATGCTTCCCCCTACCATGAGAACAACACCAAACTCTCCAACAGTATGTGCAAAGGTGATAATAACTGCAGTAAGGAGTGCTGGTTTTATATTTGGGAGTGCTACTTGAAAGATGGTTTGCATCTTACTTTTTCCTGCAAGATAACTTGCTTCTAGCATATTTTTGTTGAGTGACTCAAAACCACTTTGGAGGGGTTGTACCA
>JAMORO010000059.1 GCA_027063505.1 Sulfurimonas sp. | reverse complement strand
GGTGAGCCAAACTTTAAACAAACAGCCATCCAACTTCACTCAGAGGAAGTTCCTGATGGACTTACTTTAGAGGAGCAGGAGGTGAGTGGTGCTATTATTCACCATAAAGTGCTTTTTGAGGGTGTGGCGTTTAAAGAGAAAGCTATTCTCAGCTAAGCTTTTTCTCTTATTTGATGATACTTAGTTATAGCTATTTATATTTAAAATAAATTATTTTTTTGTATTGTCAAACTGATAAACAGTTCCTCTCTTGTAATCACTTACTAAAACCTCAAAACATCCAGCAATCTCTTCTATGGTTTCTATATTTGGTTTTATGTAAATTTTATTTTTATTTTTTGTCATCGTGATTATTTTAGCATCTTTAAGTTCTTTGAGATGTCTGGAAATAGTAGGAAGAGCAAAATCAAAATGTTCTGCAATACTTGTCACACAAGTTGCTTGAGCAATAATATCATCTTTTGGTTGTGAGTTATCTATAGAACAAGCATAGCCACCTGTAAATATGTTTTTAAAGATTTGAAATCTTGCTGAGGGTGAGATATATGCAGATGATTCGTATGCAATAACTCGTGGAAATTTAGAGTTTGTCATAGGGAATAAAGTAAAAGACATAAATACAATTATCGTAACTTATTGTAGAGGTGGAAGTCGTGGTGCTTTAGCCGCTCAAACATTAAGACACTTAGGATATAAAAATGCAACAAATCTAAAAGGTGGGCTCAAAGGATGGGCAAAAGCTGGTTATCCTGTAGAGACCGGCTTAGGAACTGTGATATTAAGTAAAGATGAGGATGACGAATAGCAGGGGCAACCAAAAATATAATTACACTCACAGGTACAACAATAGCTGCATCACTGTGTTGTGATACATCTGTTCTAGTAGTTTTGCAACAGAAAAAAAATTTGACATATTCAGTGTGTAGGTTTTGATATAGTATAATATGATGTAGATAAAATAGGGGGAAGAACTTCCTAAAGGTTTAGAACTCGTAGTAGGCTAAGGGTATATCTACTTTATTTTTAAAAAAGTAATAGCTTCTCACGGATAAGCTTTCCATCGCGTTTTATGATGATACTTAGCTCTTTATCACTCTCATTATAAAGCATCACTCTTTTTGAGAGAAGAGAGTGTCTACAGTACTCCTCTTTTGAAAAGTTAAGTGTATCAAGCTCATTTATAGACATGATCTTATCACCTATCTTGAGTTTAGAGTGGTATGCTGGTGTATCTTGGGAGATGGCTGAGATAAAAAGTTTTTTCTCCTCACTCCAAAATGTTAAAAATCCAAAACTTTTTTTATTTTGCTCTTTTATCTCATCTTTTAGCTCCTGTAGGTAGAGCCTTTTTTTTCTAAAATCAATGGTCACATTAAAGTTTGCTAAAAATTCATTTCCAGCTATATTTAATGAGTTCTCTTCATAAAAGAGAAGATATGATTTAATCAAAATTTTTCTATCTACACTAAAATTTTCTATAAGATATTTATCTATAAAACTATGCTTATTTACACCGCTAAAGTCACTAGAAAATGTTCCTGTTGTTCTCTCTAAAAAAGTACTCTTTTTTTGAAGAGTTTGAAGGAGCTCTTTATCACCCATCATAAGCCCATCGTTCTTTCCTGTATCAACTCCTATCCAGTAGCTTTTATTATCTATGTAAAGTTTAAACTCAGGAGCATTTGATTTGCCAGTTCTCATCTTGATAACTTTAGAAAGGTAGGGTTTAACAAGGGTGTCAGAGAGATGAATAAAGGAGTCTTTATAGTCAATGCTAAGAATGATGTGTTGCAAAAAATTATACCCGAGTATGCCATCAAACTTTAAACAAGAGAGAGGAAAATATTGTGAAAAGTCATCAACAATAACACTAAACTTTTTAAAAGATATATCTGCAATTTCTAAGTACTGAAGTTGATAAAGCACCTGCTCTTTTACATGACCAGAGGCATCTACTACTTTGATACTCTCCTCATATTTTGTTAAGAGATTTGAGTCTAAAAGGGAAGAGGGAACAACACTAAATGCACCCGTGTCAAGCATAAAGGTATAGCTCTTTTGATCGATGAAAATATCTATAAGGATAAGACCACCATCATTCCGAAAATGCAGTTTATGTGAGAAGTTTTTAGAGCTAATAAAACCAGATAAAAGAGGATTTTGTTTGGGTTTAAATAGTGAAAACATAGCACCTCTTCTTTCATGTGCATAAATTATAATCAAAAAAATGTCATAAATTGATTAAAAAGCGATAAAATGTAAAATAAATATATCTAATGGAACTATTATTATGAAAGCACTCGAAGAAGCATTTTTAGCACGTAGTAAAAAAATTAATAAAATTGAAAAAATAAAAGACTATAAGGCACCACTAGAAGCGTTTGATATGCTCGATGAGTATGCCAAAAATGGTTTTGATAGTGTTCCAGAAGAGGATAAAACTTACTTCTTAAAATGCTTTGGTATCTACTACAGACCAGCAACTCCTGAGAAGTTTATGTTAAAACTTCGTATACCTGGTGGTTTTATGACAGCTGAGCAAGCGAAAGTCATAGGCACTTGTGCTAAGGAGTTTGGTAATGATTATATAGATCTTACTACTCGTCAACAGTGTGAACTTCGTTATCTCAGTATTGAAAATCTTCCAACTATCATACAGCGTTTAGAGGCAGTGGACATAACTGCATATCAGACAGGTGTAGATAATATCCGTGGTATTGTAGCTGACCCTTTTGATGATTTAGCTTTTGATAATGTTCTTCCTTCTCATAAAACGCTACTCAAACTTCAAGAGGTTTTTTTAAAAAATTCTGAGTGGATCTCTACACTTCCTAGAAAGTTTAACACCTCTATCACTGGAAACTTATCGAACCGTTGTAATGTGTATGGTAATGATTGCTGTTTTGTTCTTGCACAAAAAGATGGAATGTTTGGTTACAATCTCTATCTTGGTGGTCGTGTGGGTGTTATCGCTAAAAAAGCAGATATCTTTTTAAAAGATGAGGCAGAAGTATTAGCAGCCTTTAGCTCAATCATAGATCTTTTTAAACGCTATGGTTTTAGAGATAATCGTAATAAAAATAGACTTCACTATCTCATAGCAGTTGTAGGTATGAGCGAGATGCAAAACGCTATTAGAGAAAAAGCAGGGATAGATTTTGCAACTGCTGGTGAAACTATGACAAAGATGGACTATATTGAACCAGATCATGGGAAAATTCAACTTCGTGATGGGACATTAGGTGTTCATGTTGTTGTACCATCTGGAATCTTTAAAGGTTCTGCAATGCTTCGAGCAGGAGAGTTGGCAACTACTCATGGAAATGAACAGTTACGTTTTGATATGGAACAGAGTTTTTATATTATGGGTGTAAAAGAGCTAGAACCACTTTTAGCGGATGATTTCTTTTTAGAGTACAAAAATATAAATACACCCTATTTTAACCATCTTATCGCTTGTGCAGGAACAGAACACTGTCCTTTTGGAGTGATTGAGAATAAAAATGATGCGATTACTATGGCACAGTACTTGAGTGATAATGTGTCACTTGAGAGTGGTCGTGTAAGAATGTACTGGTCAGCATGTGTAAAAGGGTGTGGTATTCATGGTCTTGGCGATATCGGCTTTGAGGGTTGTAAGGCAAAAGTAGATGGACTCAATGGTTCTGGAGTTCATATCCTTCTTGGTGGAAAGTTGATGGGTGAGTCTCAAGAGGGTCACACTGTTATAAAGTCAGCACCCTTGGTTTATGCTAAATACTATGTAGAGTCTATAATGCTTGAGTATAAAAGAATGCGCTGTGATGGGGAAGCATTTGAAGCTTTTTATGATCGTGTGTTAAAGAACTATACAACTGCAAAAGTTGGATTTATGATGATGCTTCAAGCTTACTTTAGAGCGAAAAAGATAGAAGTTGATTTTGGTTTTGAAGAGAGAGTATTAACTGGTAAAAATGAAGAGTTTGAAGTGTTTGAACTTGGTCGTAGACTCTATTATAAACTTTCAAGAACAGAAGCATACTCAGCATATGAGCGTTTTACAAATATAAATAAACGTGAAAAGCTTGAAGATATAAGAAAATTAGTTCCAGGTATTGATGAAAATATTGCACAGATGTTAGCTCTAATTTTACATTCGGATGAGAACCGTAGAGCTGTTGTTTTTTCAGAAGTAATGCCACTTATTATGATGTATAAGAAATAATAGCAACTTTAAGCAAATAATATAGATATAAAATTTATAGTATATGTACTTAATATTAATGACTCAACTTTCACACATAAAACCTAACTCTTTTAGAGTGTAAGCACTTAGTAGCGGACTTAATTAAAAAGTGCCTATTTATGGGCTTTGAAATTCAACTTTAGTTAGTAGATTTATTGGAATTTATGTGCAAAAGTGGAGTTAAGTATACATATGTTTTTTTACTAACTGATAGAACAAATATTTAAATATATAAAGTAAGATATAAAGTCTTACTGAATTATTTGGAGGTGTAAGATGAAAGCTCGTATTGTAATGTTTTTATTAGGTTTATTTTTAGTGGATGTACAGAAAGTGGAGGCTCTAGTGATGGTGGAGGTACAAACCCTCCTGCAATAGAAATGGAAGGTACTTCAGTAGTTCCATTTTCTCTATCTTTGGATACTCTACATAGAGCACAAGCAGTAGTAGGAAGTGCAAATAAAAATTACTATAGCTTTACCACTACAGTAGCAGGAGTATACACTATCAAAGGAGATAACTTTTCAGATGAGAGTGATATAAGTTTTGGTGTTAGTGAGTCTAGCACTGGAAATGCGGTAACAACTGGTGATGAAGCTAATTCAACAAAAGAGATTCAAAGAGTGAGTTTAGAGGCTAATACCAATTATACTCTAACAGTTATGGATTATAATGTTAATATTAGATATGATTTAATTATTGAAACTCCAAATGATAATACTATAGATCTTACATCAGGTGTGAAAGTTGAAGGTAATCTTGAAGCTGGAGGTGAGATTTGGTACTCTATAGCTGTAACAAGTAATGCTACTTACGAGATTGAATGGGAAGATTCTTTTACTCCAAGTACTTCTAGTTATACTGCAGATATTGCGGTATCTGTATATCATGAAGACAACACTACTCTTTATGATAATAATAGTGTGACTCTTAGTTTTATAGATGCTGGTTACGATCCTGGATACTTCATTACACCTATAACAGGGGAAAAAAGTACTTATCAAAGAGGTGTCAAAACTCATCTAATATACTCCACTTTCGCATATAGATTCCAATAAATAGGCACTTTTTAGTATAATTTTGTTCCCACAACATCAATATATAAAGCTTATTTTATGGAACTTGTAAATTATATCAACTATGCTATGAAGAGTATATCAAAGAATCCAATACTAGAAATTTTGACAGAGATAAATATTTTAAAAATACTAAAGCAAAGAGATGTTTGTTATTATCCATCTCAATAATCCTACACTTTCTCCATATATAATGCAAAAACGACAATCAACTTTTGATAGAGATAATAATTACACTTTTAAAACTTGAAGTAGTCAGTATAAAAAGTTGGTTAATTTTAATATGAAATTTTCTCAAAGCAGATTTAAAGAGACTTTTAAGTATAATTCAAAGATTTTTATAAAAAGGTGTATACATGGCTAATAAACGTGTTTTAGTAAAGTTTTCGGGTGAAGCTCTTGCTGGTGAGGCAGGTCATGGGATTGACACACAAATCTTAAAGTACATAGCAGAAGAGATTAAGTCTCTTGTAAAAGCTGGTATTGAAGTTGGTATCGTAATTGGTGGAGGAAATATCATTCGTGGTGTAACTGCTGCTCAAGATGGTATCATTAAACGTACTTCTGGTGATTATATGGGTATGCTGGCAACTGTTATTAATGGTGTAGCTATGCAAGAGGCTTGTGAACATACTGGACTTCAAGTTCGTATGCAGACAGCTATCAAAATGGAACAGATAGCAGAGCCATATATCAACCGTAAAGCTGTTCGTCACTTAGAAAAAGGTCGTGTAGTTATCTTTGCTGCAGGAACTGGAAATCCATTTTTTACTACAGATACAGCCGCTACACTTCGTGCTGTTGAAATCGGTGCAGAAGTAATCATAAAAGCAACAAAAGTAGATGGTGTTTATGATAAAGATCCTGCTAAATATAGTGATGCGGTTAAAATAGATGAACTTACATACGACCAAGCACTTCAAGATCATATTAAAGTTATGGATGATACATCTATCGCTTTAGCAAAAGACAATAAACTTCCAATTATAGTTTGTGATATGTCTATCAAAGGAAATCTTTTAGATATTCTTGGTGGTAACATGGCAAACTGTTCAATTGTAAGATAAGTAAAAGAAAAAAAGGAAATTAAAGAATGAAAATAGAAGAACTAACAGCAAAAATTTTAAATGAAAACCCAAATATGGATCGTTATCAACTAGCAATTGCAGTTTCAACAAGATGTGATGAACTAGAAAATGGTGCACAAAGTAAGTTAAGTGTAAACACTCACTCTGTAAAATCAGCAGATTTAGCACTTATGGAAATCGCAGAAGGCCTTGTCGTTGTTAAAGGCTTTGTTGATATAGAAAAGTAGATCTTTTGGGTCTGAGTCAAATAGAGATAGAAAAAGTTAAACATCTTCATGATGTTGACTCAGCCATTAGTTACCTCTTTTCTCACATAAAATCAACTCCGATTTTAGAAAAAGCTCTCTCTTTCTCTATTGAAGCACATAAGCTTCAGTTTAGAAAGAGTGGAGAACCTTACATAATTCATCCGATCCTTGTTGCCTCTATTGTCGCTTCTATTACAGATGATGAGTCTATGGCTATTGCTGCACTCCTCCATGATGTTGTTGAAGATACTCCAACTACTATTGAAGAGATTCAGGAGATATTTGGCAATGATGTTTCGCATCTAGTTGCGGGACTTACAAAAATAGATCTTATTCGTGATAGTGAACTTGTCCCCTCAAACTCTAACGAACGTTTAGTAGCTTCAGCCTTAACCTTTAGAAAGATGCTTTTAGCAAGTATTGAAGATGTTCGAGTTTTAGTTGTAAAGTTGTGTGATAGACTTCATAATATGCTAACACTAGATGCTTTAGCTGAGCATAAGCAGATTAGAATTGCAGAAGAGACATTAGTCGTTTATGCTCCTATTGCACATCGTTTAGGAATCTCTTTTTTAAAAAATATATTAGAGGATTTGAGTTTTTCATATCTTTTCAAAGAAGAGAAACACCATATAGACAACTATCTAGATACAAACTATCATGCTATTGAGATGAAGTTAAACGACTTTAAAGAAGCGATTACAAAACTGCTTATAAAAAATGGCTTTTGTGAAGATGAATTTGACATACTCTCTCGTGTAAAACACCGTTACTCTATCTACTTAAAAATGCAACGAAAAGGTGTAAGTATAGATGAAGTACTGGATCTTTTAGCTGTACGCATTATTACGAAAGACCCTGTAAAGTGCTACAACATTTTAGGACTTATTCATCTTCACTTTCGTCCACTTGCATCACGTTTTAAAGATTATATAGCAGTAGCGAAAGATAATGGCTATCAGACAATTCATACGAGTGTATTTTACAATACTGCAATTTTTGAAGTGCAAATTCGTACTGTAGAGATGCATAAAACTGCTGAGCTTGGAGTCGCTGCTCACTGGAAATATAAATCAGGTGGTAATAACATTAAACTTGATTGGTTAGATAATCTTCAGTACCAAGAGGAGTCTGTTGAGGACTTTTATGCGCTTATAAAAAATGACTTATATAGTGAAGATATTTCTGTTTTTTCACCAAGTGGTGATGCTTTTACCTTGCCAAGGGGAGCAGTAGCACTTGACTTCGCCTATGCGGTTCATAGTGAAGTGGGAAATAAGGCTATCTCTGCTTTAGTGAATAAGGTCAAATCTTCACTTTTAACTGAGTTAAGTAATGGTGATATAGTTAAAATCTTTACAGATGATGCAATGATTACAAGATGCTCATGGTTAGATGCAGTTAAAACAAGCCGTGCACAGACAAATATGAAGCTAAATTGTAATGCGAGACTTCGAGAGATAAATGAAAAAATAGCTGCTTTGATAGTTGCTACAGCAATGGGACTCAATGTTAGTAGAATTTTGGACTGGTTTGCAAAAAATCATTGTGAAAGTATCGCAACAATTGCATATGATGTAGAGCATTTTAAAAATGTTATTCATAGATATATCTCTGATATTAGTAAAAACAATCGCTTCACAGCTTTTGTCTCTCGTCATAGATTTAAGCTTAAAAAGACAACTATTGCAGGATTAGATATTCACCACTCTTCGGGTGTAAATGATGTTGTCTTTGACTACTGTTGTCATCCTAAGTCAGGCGATGAAGTGATGGGATTTTTAGATAAAAATAGAGTCAATGTTCACCATAAAATGTGTAAAGTAGCTGCAAAGAAATTGGAAGATAAAAAACCAATGGTTTTTGTATCATGGGCACACCAAAAACGCTATAAATATAATCTTATAGCATCCCTCCATAATGAGAAAGGAGCTTTAGCGGAGTTTCTTACATTTTTAGTAAAACTAAATATTGATATTAGTTCAATAGAACTAGGAAAAGAGAGTGAAAACTATACGAAGTATTGTGAGCTAGGTTTTGAGTCAAAAGAAGCTGACATTAACATACTGCGTGGTAAAATTGACAAGAAAATAAAGGTGATTCATCTCATAAGAACAGATGATGCCTATAAAAATTAAATAATTAAGTAATACAAACTGGAGAGATATAAATAATGATAAATGAAGCATTACGTGAGATAAATAGAGGTGCCGCAGAGATAATTGATAGTGAGAGAGTTGAAAAACTTCTGAAAGCTTATTTTGAAGAGGGAAAAAACTATACTGTTAAAGCTGGTTTTGATCCTACCGCCCCTGATCTTCATTTAGGTCATACTGTTTTACTACAAAAACTTGCAACATTTCAAAAGTATGGTGGTCGTGTTCAGTTCCTAATAGGTTCGTTTACAGCTATGATCGGAGATCCTACTGGAAAAAGTGCAACAAGAAAAGTACTCACAAAAGAGGATATTGTTAAGAATATTAAGTCTTATACAACACAGGCATTTAAAATTTTAGATGCAGATAAAACAGATATAGTATACAATAATGAGTGGCTAGATGATTTAGGTGCAGCAGGAATGTTACAACTCGCTTCAAATCTTACAGTAGCGAGAATGCTTGAGCGTGATGACTTTTCAAAACGTTATGCTTCACAAACACCAATTGCAGTGAGTGAATTTATGTATCCACTCCTTCAAGGTT
The DNA here is from genome assembly GCA_027063505.1 of Sulfurimonas sp. Taxonomy (GTDB): domain Bacteria; phylum Campylobacterota; class Campylobacteria; order Campylobacterales; family Sulfurimonadaceae; genus Sulfurimonas. The sequence continues at coordinate 13,935 of JAMORO010000059.1, read as the reverse complement.
ACGATAGTGTTTACTTAAAGTCAGATATTGAGATAGGTGGAACGGATCAGAAGTTTAATCTTCTTATGGGTCGTCAACTTCAAAAATCGTATGAGATTAAAAAGCAGCAGGCTGTTTTAATGATGCCTATTCTTGAAGGGCTTGATGGTATTCAAAAGATGTCTAAGTCTTTAGGAAATTACATTGGTGTTACAGATACTCCTAATGATATGTTTGGAAAAGTACTTAGTATTTCAGATGATTTAATGTGGCGATTTTATGAACTTCTTAGCACAAAAACATTAGATGAAATTGCAGCATTAAAGGTTGCAGTAGAAGATGGGTCAAAACATCCTAAAGTTGTAAAAGAGGAGCTAGCACTTGAGATAACTGCACGTTTTCATACTCAAGAAGAAGCTAGTAATGCAAAAATAGAATTTGATAAAATTCACTCAAAAAGTCAAATTCCAACAGATATTCCTGAGTTTGAATGTGATGGTGATGTTTGGATAGCAAAAGCATTGCTAGATTGTAACATTGAGCCATCAACTTCACAAGCTAGAAGAGATATTAAGCAAGGTGGCGTTAAAATAGACCAAGAAAAAGTAACAGATGATAAGTTACAACTCACGACTGGAGAGTACCTTCTTCAAGTGGGAAAAAGAAAATTTGCAAAACTAAAGGTAAAATAATGAGCTTCAACTCTTTAGAGATCGGAAAATACACTATAGAAAAACCAGTTGTTCAAGGTGGAATGGGTGTTGGAATTAGCTGGGATCAGCTTGCCGGTACAGTTTCAGCTGAGGGTGGCTTAGGTGTTATTTCAGCAGTAGGAACAGGGTATTATAAAAATAAAGAGTATAGTAAAAAACTTGTAGCAAATCGTCCATTAAGTGAAGCAAACTTCTACTCTCCTGAGGGTTTTAAAGCTATTATAGATAGTGCTAGAGGTATTTGTGGTGACAAACCATTAGCGGCAAATATTTTATATGCGATTAATGATTATGGCCGAGTTGTAAAAGATGCTTGTGAGGCTGGAATAGACATCATTATTACTGGTGCTGGACTTCCTACAAATATGCCGGAGTTTACTGAAGGGTATCCTGATGTTGCACTTGTACCTATCGTATCATCTGCAAAAGCACTTAAAATTATCTGTAAACGTTGGAAAAAACGCTATGACAGACTTCCTGATGCAGTTGTTGTTGAAGGTCCAAAATCTGGTGGTCATCAAGGTTTTACATATGAGCAGTGTAAGATGGAAGAGAATCAACTAGAAAATATTGTTGGTCCTGTTGTTGAAGAGGCTGCAAAATGGGGAGATATTCCTGTAATCGCTGCTGGTGGTGTTTGGGATAAATCAGATATTGAAGATATGATGAGTCGTGGTGCACGTGCTGTTCAGATGGGTACACGTTTTATTGGTACTTATGAGTGTGATGCTCATGCTAATCTTAAAAAAGTACTGCTTGATGCAAAAGAGGAAGATATTCAACTTATGGCATCTCCTGTTGGTTATCCTGCACAAGGAGTTGTAAGTAATCTTACTAAGATGGTAGAGAAACGTGAGGGTCCTGCTATTAAATGTATCTCAAACTGTGTTGCACCTTGTAACCGTGGGGAAGAGGCAAAAGTAGTTGGTTTCTGTATCGCTGATAGACTCTCTGATGCTTATGAAGGAAACTTGGAGACAGGACTCTTCTTCTCTGGTACAAATGGATATAAACTAAACGAAATTATTTCAGTAAAAGAGCTTTTAGAAAAACTAATGCAAGGCGAATAATTTACTAATGATTCGTGCTCTTCTCCTATTTCTCCTCTTAACTCTTTCTCTCTCCGCTTTAAGCGACAAAGCTCTCTTAAAGCGTGCAGATGGTTTTGTAAAATCAGCAAGTAAAAGTAATCAGTTCCGTGCATATAATGACTATAAAAACCTCTACCTTCGTGCTCTTATGAGTAGTGATGAGAAGCTGAAAGTAAGTGCTTTAAAAGGTATAGTAAAGAGTGGGAAAAGACTGCATATAGATGTTTCTCAGTATGCAGATGAACTTGCTTCAATAAAACCAAGTATGAAGTATAAGACTCCAAAGTCTAAAAGTATAAAAAAGAAAAATACAAAAAAACTTAAAGTAAATGCAACACATAAGTTAAAATCTATCCGTTGGAAAGAGAGTCGTCTTGTTCTTGTCTTTGATAAAAAACTACGTAATAATCAGATAAACTACTTTACTCTTTATGATTCGAAAACAAAAAAATATCGTTATGTCTTTGATATACATGCTTCTATGCTTATGCGTTCACAAAACCTTCGAAAAGAGGGTATTGATAAAATACGAATAGCTCAGTTTAACTCAAATACACTCCGTTTAGTTATAGAAAATAGTGCTAAAGTGAAAATACGATTTAAAAGAGAATCAAAACAACTTATAATTAATATTTTGCAGACAAAAAATAAATATAATAAATCTGTAGCATCGAAAATTAAAACACCTCAGAGAGTGGATAGAAATAAAATTATAGTTCTTGATGCAGGACATGGTGGACATGATCCAGGTGCTGTAGGATATAGAAAGTATAGAGAGAAGATAGTAGTCCTTCAGATAGCTCAAGAGCTTAAAAGGATTCTAAAGTCACGGGGTTATAGAGTCTATATGACAAGAGATAGTGATAAATTTATCAGACTACGTAATAGAACAAAATATGCTAATCGAAAAAAAGCAGATATATTTATAAGTATTCATGCAAATGCAGTAGGGAAAAAAAGTGCAAGTAAAGTACATGGTATAGAGTGCTATTTTTTAGATAAGTCTCGTTCATCGAGAGCCAAAAGAGTCTCTGCAAGTGAGAATAAAACTGACTTAAAAGATATGAATTTTTATGGAAAAGAGAGCTTTTTAAATACACTTAATTCGCATAATATAGTTGCTGCAAACAAGCTCGCTATAGATTTACAAAGAGGTGCTCTTGGAACTCTTAAAAAAAGCTATAAAGGGGTGAAGGATGCAGGTGTCCGTTCTGGTCCTTTCTGGGTTTTAGTTGGAGCTCAAATGCCAGCCGTTTTAGTAGAGGTTGGTTTTATTACACATCCAAAAGAGGCAAAAAGGTTAGTGAGTAGTAAGTATCAAAAAAAACTAGCACTAGGTTTAGCAAATGGTGTTGAACGTTATTTTTTAAATAATTAAAAGAGGTTGTAGCATGCAAAGAAGAGAGTTCTTTAGAGTTTCACTTATCGCATCAACTGCATTGGTATCAAATAGTGCAACTGCATCATCTGTAATAAAACCAAGAGATAATCAGCAAGTTAGTGATATCTCATTTATAGAAAAAAGACCCTTAATAACACACTCAGATAGACCCCCTCTCTTAGAAACACCAAGAGATGCTTTTGTAAATGCAATCACTCCAAATAATGAGCTCTTTGTTCGTTGGCATATGCCTCGCATTAAAACACACATAGATCTTAATAGTTACCATATATATGTTCATGGTGAAGTAAAAGAGCGACTCTACTTGAGTGTGGACTCCCTAAAAAATGATTTTGAAGCTGTTAGTGTAACTGTAGCGATGCAGTGTGGAGGAAACTCTCGTTCAGCTTTTGTTCCAACAACAAGTGGCATTCAGTGGGGCAGTGGTGCTATGGGTTGTAGTGTTTATAAGGGAGTTAGGCTTAAGGATGTGCTTGCTCGTGCAGGACTTACTGAGAATTCTCATTATATTACATTCAATGGTAGTGATGAAGCAGTCATGAAAAAGATAGAGAGTTTTAAGAGAGAACTTAAAATAGATGAATTGAGTGATGAGACAATTATCGCTTATGAACAAAATGGAGAAGATTTACCATTTTTAAATGGCTATCCTATACGTCTTATTATTCCCGGGTTTTATGCAGATAGCTGGGTAAAGGCTTTAGTTAATATTAATGTTACAAAAGAGTATATACCCTACTACTATATGGATACCGCTTATCGTGTGCCAGATAATGAAAGAGAGAGTGAAACACCACTCAAGCATGCAAAAAATACAAAACCTCTTGAGCTTATGAATATAAAATCATTTATAGGATATCCAACAAGTAAGAGTAAGATTTATGCTAAATCAAACTTGCGTGTTAAAGGGATAGCATTTGATGCAGGGAGTGGTATAAAAGAGGTTCTTATCTCTCTTGATGGTGGAAAAAGATGGGAGTCTGCAACACTTGGAAAAGAACTCTCAAAATATGCTTTTAGAGAGTTCTCTTATGGTGTGAAAATGATGCAAAAAGGAAGGGTAAGTATAATGGCTAAGGCTATAAATAATAGGGGTGAATCACAACCTTTTGCAGAAGAGATAGCTTGGAATCATGGTGGCTATAAGTATAATGGTATTGATAGTGTAACTATTGATATTGTATAGGGGCTAGGGATGAAATTACTAGTTATTATTTTACTTATGATTGTTTCTCTTGAAGCTGCTGCTATAAAAGATGTTAAAATGACAAGTATGACTTTTGTGATTCCGACTGAAAAAGATACTATTGTTATTCAGAGAAACTGTCAGTGGTGTCATTCGTATGGTTATATCCTTAATCAAGGTAAGCAGTCAAAAGAGTTTTGGCATAAGGTAGTGCTTAAGATGCGAAACACCTATAAAGCACCTATCTCTGCTAGAGATGAAGTTCTAGCAACCGAGTATCTCTACAGACACTTTGGTAATTAAAAAGAGGATTAAACTAAATCCTCTTTTTTCCACTCTAATTTTCCATGCACTGACTCTTTGTCACTGATGATATACTCAATTTGCTGTTTTACTTTATCGTAACGATACTGCTCTTTAAACCCTTGAATACGCCCACCTGCAGCATTTGGATGTCCTCCACCATTTGCCCACTCTTTAGAAATTTGAGCTACACTTACTTTATAATCTGCTCTGAGACTCATAGCCCCTTTAAAACTTATATCAACGATAAAATCATACTCAGGATAAGCTACTAAAAAGCCATTTCCAACGATAGAAGTATTACCAACTGCATAGCTAAGAAATCCTTTGTATCCTTTGTAGTAGATAGTGTTTGTTTTTCTTTGAGCACCTAACAGTGCTACTACAAAGTCTGTAGCAAGATTGTCTAAAGTGTCATTTTTACCACGTTTAAAGAAGTTCTTTTTGATAAGGTGAATCTTCTCATCCAAAACAATGGGAGCATTCTCTTCATCTATATAGGCTACGGCAGCTTCTAAAAGTGTAAGTTTATACTCATTATCTTCATTAGCAAACATAATACGGTTAAGTTCACGAGTCTCATTAACTAGACGCATACAGACTTTTCCATACTCAAAGTTGTCATGTTGCTCTTTTTTCCAAAGATCAACAGCATTTACAATTTCAACATATTTACTCATCCATGCTGGTTCATCAAACTCAAAATGCTCTTTAGCATAGTCATAGACTATTTTTGTGGCACAACGCTCTACATCAAGATAGTACCAATCATACTTTTTAGCACTCTCAGCCCCTGTACCGTGATGGTCAAGAAGTTTAAGTGATACATCGATCTTTTGTGAATTTAATTTTGCTACTTCATCGCTAAGCCATCGTGACTCATCTGCTGTAAGATTAAGGTCACTAATAAGTATAAGTGCTTTACTTTTAGCACTCCTTATATTTTCTAAGATGATAGTGAGTTTTGATTTTACTTCTGGACCATAATTAGCATTATAGTTATGTTTTACATAGGGAGTGTACTTAAGTACGAGTTGACAACTATAACCATCAAGGTCAATGTGTGAGAGGTGGTGAATTATTCTATTGTTCATATTGGTATTATTTCCTTTTTTATTAATTAATTTTATATCTCTACTGCTATAGAGCCTAGAACTTCAAATGTAGCACTTGAGTCAATCTCAGCATGGGAGAGTGTAACAACATCGAGTGAAAATCGCTCAAATATCTCTGCTACACCACGACGAAGTTGTGGGTCAACAATGATTACAACTGGGGAGACCCCTTTTTGTAGAAGTTCAGCAGCTTTTGTAGATGTTGCTTGTATAAGAGCATTAATTTCCCCTACATTGAGCATAAGGTTTCGAACACCATCTTGCTCTGCAGATTTTTGAAGGAGTAACTGTTCTGTATTTGTATCAAATGTTAGAAGTCTGATAACTCCATCTTCACTAGAATACATCTGTGTAATTACACGTGAAAGTTTTGCTCGTACCTGCTCTGTAATGAGCTCTACATTTTTAGTAAACTCTGCAATATCGGCTATCGTTTCGAGGATAGTAAGCATATCTTTAAGTGGTATTTTCTCATGAAGCAGGGCTTTAAGAACGCGTTGAATGAGTCCAATACTTGCTACTTTTTTTACATCATCAATGATAACTGGAAAACTATCTTTTATTTTGTCTATAAGAGTCTGAACTTCTTGTCGTGTTAAGAGCTCTTCAGCATTACTTTTAATAAGTTCGCTCATGTGTGTTGAGATTACGGTTGCGGGATCAACAACTGTATATCCATTTATGATAGCATCCTCTTTATCATTTGGAAATATCCAAAGAGCATCAAGACCAAACGCGGGCTCTTTTGTTGCCTCGCCATTGATCTCTCCTGTAGCCATTCCGCTATCCATAGCAAGAAATTTGTCAGGCTGAATCTCTCCCTCTCCAATGCTAATACCTTTTAAAAGGATCTGATACTGCTGTGGTTTAAGATGCAGGTTATCCCGAATACGAACTTGTGGCATTAAAAAACCAAAGTCACTTGCAATTTTACGTCGCATTGAGCGAATACGTTCAAGGAGATCTCCCCCTTGGTTTGAGTCTGCAAGTTTTATAAGTTGGTAGCCAAGGGTAAGCTCTAACATCTCTACTTTTAAGATATCTTCTAAAGCACTCTCTTCCTCTTTTGCAATCTCTTCATTTGTTTTCTTTGGTTTTGTCTTTTCGTTCTCTCTCTCGAGTTGTTCACGACTTTTTCCACCTGCAATACTATCTACATCTAAAATACTAAGTTCACCTCTGTCAAACTTATAGATTGCCCAGCCCAGTGATGCAAAAAGAATCCCAACAAATCCCATTGAAGCAGTAGGTAGTCCTGGAACTAAAGCAAACAGAATCATAATAAACCCAACAATCATCATGATTTTTGAGTTACCAACCATCTGGTTAATAGTTCCCTCTGCAAAGTTGTCTCCATCACTAGAACTTCTTGTAATCATAATACCTGTCGCAGTAGAGATGATAAGTGCAGGAATTTGACCAACAAGTCCATCACCAATAGTTAGAAGCGTAAATGTTGAAGCTGAATCTCCCACACTCATATCATGTTGAAAAACACCAATTAAAAAGCCCCCAATAATGTTAATTAAGGTAATTATAATACCTGCAACAGCATCACCTTTTACAAACTTACTTGACCCATCCATCGCCCCGTAGAAGTTAGCATCTTGCAGAATCTCAGCACGGCGTTGTTTCGCCTCAGCATCATCGATAAGTCCTGCATTTAAGTCAGCATCAACAGCCATCTGCTTCCCTGGCATAGAGTCAAGGACGAAACGTGCTGCAACCTCTGCAACCCTTGTTGAACCTTTGGTGATAACCATAAAGTTAATGAGGACTAAGATGGAAAAAACAATAATACCAATTACAAAGTTTCCCCCAACAACAAAGTCACCAAAACTGGTGATAATATCACTCATGGCATCTTCACCCTCATGCCCATGACTCAAGATCATCCTTGTCGTAGCGATGTTTAAAGAGAGGCGAAATAGAGTTAGAATCAAAATAAGTGTTGGAAAGGTTGTAAGGTCTGTTGGCTTTGGAACATATAAAGAGATAAGTAAAATTAAGACTGCAAATGCCATAGATATTGTTAATAGAACATCTAAGATTGCAGAAGGAAGGGGGACAATAATTATGGCTAAAATTGCCATTACAAAGATAACTACACTAAGGTCTTTTTGCCCTAGTAAAAAGTTTAAAGTAGTACCAACTTGCTGTCTAAAAGTTAATTTTTTTGCCATTACTTAGGAATCAATCTTCTTCTATTATATCTGCTAAAGTAAGGGTTTGTAAGAAGATATCTATTTTCCCCTGAAGCTTATTTAAAAATGGCCAGATACTACAGATGTTTGCTCTATCTGAAGGACAATCCTTTTCTGAAGGAGAACATTCAAAAACAGCAGGTGCTTTTCCCTCAACTACTGACATCACTTCAAGCATACTAATGTCTTTTGCACTTTTTTGAAGGGCAAAGCCACCTTTTGAACCTTTGTATGATTTTAGTATCTCTGCTTTTGCGAGAGATTGAAGTATTTTTGCTAAAAAACTTTTAGAGATAGTGAGCTCCCGTGAGAGAGTTTCACTATCCATCGGTTCTTTAGCAGATGAGAGTAATATTAAAGAGAGTATTGCATACTCACTTGCACGGGTTATTAACATAGTTTATACTTTATAATTATTTAGAACTATTATTATAGCTAAAATTCCTAAAAATAAATCTATTATGATTTTTTGAAAATTTTAGCTATAATTTCGCTTCAACTTTGCATATAGCGTGTGAATGTTAGATTATTATACCCATCAGGAGGCTATTATGGCTTTAGATTCGGCTAAAAAACAAGAAATTGTTGCAAAATACGGACGTAATGAAAACGACACTGGTTCAAGTGAAGTTCAAATTGCATTATTAACTACAAGAATTGCAGAGTTAACAGAGCACTTAAAAGTGTTTAAAAAAGACCACGCATCACGTTTAGGACTTCTTAAACTTGTTGGTAAACGTCGTCGTTTAATGAGATACTTCAAACGTGCAAATAAAGAAGCATATCTTAATCTTGTAGAGTCTCTACAAATTCGTGACAACATCTAGTTTCACACTTTTTCTTATATCCCTAAAACTCACTTGAGTTTTAGGTTTTCTAAAATATCTTTTTAACTTATCTTATAATAAAAATTTATATAATTGTCTTCTGCTATTCCCGAATTATCTTCACCTATTAACATATGGCCTAAAAAAAACAATTCTTAGCATTATATACTCTAAATTCAATTTTCTTTTAGTTCTTAAATAGTAAGCTTATACTAATTAGATTTTAACTCGGAGGTTTGTTGTGTCAAAAAATAATAATATAGAAGGATTGACTTTTATGGAAGATGGAGAAGTCCTTTATACTGATCTATATCTTTTATCTGAAACAGATGAAAAAGGAATAGTGAAGTATGCAAGTGACTCTTTTTTAAAAGTTGCTAACATGTCGGAAGAGGATATCATAGGACAACCCCATAATATTGTAAGACACCAAGATATGCCAAGAGCTGCATTTAAATCTTTATGGGATGATGTTCAATCAAAAGGCTTTTGGACGGGTTATGTGAAAAATGCACGTAAAGGTGGAGGTTTTTACTGGGTATATGCAACGGTTCTTCGTTCTGTAGATAAAAGTGGTCAGACAAAATATGTTTCTATTAGAGTAAAACCCTCACGTGAAGATATTCAAAAAGCAATAGAACTTTATACAACATTAGATTAAGATAAAAGGATTTTATAATGGCATTAATGAAAAAAGGTAATTCAGGTTTATCTTCTGCAGTAGTATCTTCTGGTGGCGTAGATAAGCGCAAACAAAGAACTTTAGCAAAACAACAACAGATTAGTGAGAGTATTGCTGGTGTATCTATTAGTATTTTAGAAAATGCACAGGAAAGTGTAAGTGCAATAGAACAGCTAAAATCTTCAATGGAGCAGATCGCTACTGCTGCTGAAGAGAATAGTGGTGCAAGTGAACAGGCTCTCTCAAATGTTAAAGGCATTAATACTAACATCAATAGAATGACAAATACTATTAATGCAGTAACAACATCTACTCTCTCTGCTGGTGATAATATTATGGCAGCAGTTGCAAAAATCAATGTAAGTGTTGATAGAATGGGAAATGCTGTAACTGTAGCTAATGCATCTGCAACAAAAAGTGAAGAGCTTAAAGAGTCTTCTCAGAACATTGGTAATGCTGTTGGTTTTATTGCTAAAATTGCAGACCAAACAAATCTACTTGCACTCAATGCAGCAATTGAAGCATCTCGTGCGAAAGAGCATGGAAAAGGTTTTGCAGTTGTGGCTGATGAGACTCGTGCATTAGCGGGAGAGAGTGAGAAAAATGCTGAATTTATCTCTGAACTTGTTAATAAAATTCAAGGAAGTATTGATAATATTATTAAGAGTATAGGTTCTACTACAGATACTATTTCAGAAAATGGTACGAAAGGGAATGCCTTAGCTCTAAAGATGGAAGAGTTAACAAAAATCGCTATTTACTCTGTTGAAGCTGCAAGAAGTATTGGGCAGTATACAAATCAACTCGGTGATTATATTGAAAAAATTAATGCAGGTTCTCAAGACATTGCTCATGCATCAAGTGAGATTGCACTCTCTGTTGAGCGTACACTTAATGGGATAGAAATCCAGTCTGATGCCTTAGCACAAACTGAAGATGATATAAAAGAGCTCTCAAACCTAGCAGAAGAGTTAAAATACTCTACTGATGCTATGAAATCGGCAGAAGATATTGCTATGAGTGCAGATACTATTAGTGCTTCAATGGATGATATTCAGAACTCTTTAGAAGAGGTTACAGATTCTCTTAACCAGATGGAAGAGTCTTCTCAAAATACAAATCAGAGTGCTTTAAACAATAAAGAACTTGTTGAAGCTGGTCTTATTACTGCTAAAGATATTGATAAATTAATCGAGATTGCTAGAAGAAATTTTGATCTACTTAAAATCTCATTTAATGATGTAAAGTCATCAGTGGTTGAAATTAAGTCATCGTTTAGTGATTCAATTACACAAGGAAATAGTGCAGCAACTGAACTTAATGTAATAGTTAAAGAGACAAAAAGTGTTGATAAAACAGTTGGAAATATCTCAAACTCTATCGTGCAGTTAAATATGCTTGCTATTAGTGGAAGTATTGAAGCAGCTCGTGCTGGCGATTTTGGAAAAGGTTTTGCTGTTGTTAGTGCAGATATCCGAAATCTTGCAAAAGATTCAGAGTCAAATACTGAAAAAATCAATGATATTGTTGAGTCAATGAATTCAGAAATTGATACCGTGAAAACAGACTGGAATAATCTTCTTCACTCTCAGGGTGTTGAAGAGGAGAGTATTAACTCTTTAGTAGGTGATATCGTAACTATTACAGATATGCTTGTAGATTTACTAGATAAATATACAGGGCTTAAAGCTGCAAATGATCAAAATTTGGAAGGTATGAATCAGGTAATGATTGGTATTAGTGAGATTCAAAAAGCAGTTGAGTTAAGTGCAAGAAATGCGAGTGAGTCTCGTAAAGCAAGTGAGTTGATTATAGATACTGTAACTCACATTGGTGAAGGTGTAGAAGAGCTTGCTGTAATGGCTGATGAGTTACAACAAGGTTAAGAAAAGTAGGTACAGACTATGCAAATTCAAGAGATTTTAATTGTTAAAAATGCTCATGAAAATTATGGTATTTCAACTGAAAGTATAAACCAGATTTCAAGAGTTCCTTCACTAATGCCTCTTCCTCTACGTCCTTCTGGGGTAAGAGGATTATGTTCTGTGAGTGGAAATGTTGTTTCTATGGTTGATATGAATCTTCTTTTAGGCTTAACAGAAGTAGACTTAGAAGATGATAAAGGTAGAATTGTCAGTCTTAATGATGAATTATCATCAAATACACTTTTAGTGGGTGATGTATATAATACGGTAGAGATAAATCAAGACAATATTGAGTACTTAGATAATCCTGGTGATCCTGTTATCGCTATATACAAATATGATGAAAAACTTATTCAAGTTCTCTCTTTAGAAGAGCTATTTAAACGAATAAATAGAGTGGAGATTGAATCTAGAGAAGTAACTACAGGTAAGATTAAAAATGAAGTAATTCGTGAAGAAGAGAGTAGCCGTTTTTTAATCTTCTCTATGTCAAATGAGAAGTATGCTTTAGAGATAGACTATCTCCAAGAGATTATCTTAGCAGATAGAGAGTACACGGTAGTTGCCGGTACAAATGAAGAACTTTTAGGCCTTATAACTCTAAGAGATGATCTTTTAATGGTAGTAGATCTACGTATTCACTATGGATTTAAGCCAAATAATAATGATAATAATAGAATTTTAATTATCTCATATAATGGGCGTAAAATTGGACTATGCATAGACTCAATAATTGATATTCAACAGGTTTATAAAAAAGATATCGAATATATGAAAGAAACATTTGAAGATAATAAAATAGCAGGGGTTATTCATGCGAAAGACTCATTAATCTCTTTTTTTGATGCCACTGTAATAGAGAATATATTTGATGAAAATGATTCTTTTGTAGATAGAAAAATTGATACTATTGAAGAGACTAAAAATGATAACTACTCTTTAGAAGTTATAGTTTTTAAACTAAATGAAAAAGAGTATGCTTTCAATATTGAGAGTGTTGATGAAATTATAGACATCGTAGCATCTACCTCTGTAGCATTTACAGATGATTCTATTGAGGGTATTATAAATATTCGCGGACAGATTGTTACAACTGTCTCTTTATATGAAAAATTAAACATTAGACCGACTATTGATGAAGACTCTAAAATAATTGTTTGCAATATTGAGGGTAATAGAATTGGTTTTATTGTAAATAGTGTGAGTGATATTATTGGTATTAAAGAGGATGAAATTGTAGATCAGAGTGAAGGTTATTTTAATAATATTTTTCATTTAGATGATGGTAAAAGACTTGTCTTATCAATAGATATAGATAAGCTTTTATTAAAGGATTAAGTAAAATGGCAAAAAATGTTTTAATAGTAGACGATTCAGCATTAGTACGAAAGCAGTTAAGTGAGATGATAGCAACATTAGATTTTAACATCGAGTTTGCAAAGAATGGTAGAGATGCTGTTGAAAAAGCGACAGAGTTTCAATACGATGTAATAACTATGGATATAAATATGCCTATAATGGATGGTATTGAAGCTGTTAAGCAGATAATGGAAGCACGTCCAACAGCTATTTTAATGGTGAGTTCATTAACAACTGATGATGCTACAATTACTATGGATGCTCTTGATCTTGGAGCCGTAGATTATATTGCAAAGCCTGGAACGATGAATGTTGGTAAGAGTGAAAATCGTGAAGAGATTCTTGCTAAAGTGAGTTCTCTTAGTCGTATCTCTCCAAGGCGATTAAAAAGAAAAATGGCTAGACCAGCAACGAGAGAAAGACGTCGTAGTGAAGCTCCTTCAAGAACTACTGTGAGTAGTTCAAATGTTAGTTCAAAAGATATTGAGAAGGTTATCCTTATTGGCTCATCCACAGGTGGTCCTGGATTAATTGAGCAAATATGTTCTTCTCTCCCTGCTAATTATAAGCATCCAGTATGTGTTGTGCAACATATGCCAGAACAGTTTACAGCAGCTTTTGCACAGCGTTTAGATAGAAGTTGTGTACTCCCTGTTCATGAGACAAAACAAAATATGGAACTACTTCCTGGAAATGTTTATGTTGCTCGAGGTGGTGTGCATATGAACTTTGCAAAAAAAGTTTCAGGAAAGATTGTAATTCGTGAAGATAAAAATAAGGGTAAGAACTTTTTTCAACCAAGTGTCAATGAAATGATGCTGAGTGCCTTAGATGTCTTTGATGGAAAAAAATTAGTAGGTGTGGTCTTAACTGGAATAGGTGATGATGGTGCAGATGCAATGGTCGCTATTAAAAAAGCAGGAGCATATACTCTTGGTGAAAGTGAAAAGAGTGCGACTGTATATGGTATGCCGAAAGAGGCGTATGAGAGAGGTGGTGTGTCAGAACAACTTGACTTCTCATTAATTTTAAAAAAAATTGCAACTCTAAGATAAAGGAGATAGTAATAGATGGCATTAGTAAAAAAACATGTAGAACAAGAGATTGAAGAGTTAGAACAGTATATGACACTGGAAGAGGCAAAAGATG
>JAMORO010000058.1 GCA_027063505.1 Sulfurimonas sp. | reverse complement strand
AACAGTCGTTTTACATTCATTAGCAGATTACAGAAGAGTTCTTCCCATAGATAGAACAGGGGAGGTGATAGAAGCACATCCTGATTTTATGCTAGTTGTCTCTTATAACCCTGGGTATCAAAATGTTCTCAAAGGGATGAAGCCAAGTACGAAACAGCGTTTTATCTCTCTTAGTTTTGACTATCCAAAAGCTGAGATAGAAAAAGAGGTATTGATTCAAGAGAGTGGAGTAAGTGCAGAGATAGCACAAAAACTTGTAGATATTGCAGGAGAGATTCGTCAACTCGATGACACTGACATTCAAGAGGCAGTATCTACAAGACTTCTTATCTATGCAGCTAAACTAATGCAGAGAGGTTTTGATCCTTATCAGGCTTGTCTTCACTCTATAGTTGAATCTTTAAGTGATGAGGCTGATGTGACAGAGGTACTTGAGAAGCTTGTATCCCTTCACTTTGCAAAGGCTGAGTAATGTCTCAAAATATTGCGATAAAAGAGAAATACCCTCCGGGGGATTTTGCTATATGGATTATTATTTATGTTGAGTTAATCACTTTTGGCTTACTCTTTTTGGGCTATGCCTTTTCAAGAAGAGCTGATGTAGCCCTTTTTAATGAGTCACAACTTATGCTTAATCAAACTTCAGGGTTTATAAATACTCTTATCTTAGTAACAAGTAGTTACTTTGTTATAAAAGCAGTGAAGAGCATTACTTCTATGAGTGAAGAGAGTGTAGCAGAAGCAAACGCTAAAGCAAGTAAATGGCTTCTTTTAGCTATCGGGTGTGGTGTTGCATTTGGGTTTATAAAGTCTGCTGAGTTTTATCATATATTTGGTGAAGGGATAGGACTGAGTACGAACAAGTTTTTTATGTTCTACATTATGCTAACAGCGTTTCATTTTATGCATGTGATGTTGGGCTCTTTTATTCTGTTTGTTATCTATAAAAAAACAAAAAGAGTTGGGTATACCTTTGGTGATTATAGTGGTATTGAGACAGGTGCATCGTACTGGCATATGGTTGATTTATTGTGGATTGTGCTTTTTCCACTTGTTTATATAATAAGATAGGATGCAGAGATGAAAAAATATTTAGAGTTAGTATGGGCTATTTTAGCAACACTTACACTTTTTGCATTCTTGTTGGGGTACTTGAAGATAATTAGCACTTTTTTTGTGGCTGTTTTACTCTTTACTACATTTATAAAAGGGCAGTTAGTCATTGACTACTTTATGGGACTTAAAAATGTAAGTTGGAAGTATAGAATAGTTCCAACTCTTTGGTTGAGTATAGTTATAACACTTATTGCCGTTGCATATTATCTTCCATCTTCTAGTTCTTAGTAATATTTGTTTATTTTAGTAAAACTAAAAACTAATAAATTTAAATACTTTTAAGTTCATAAGTATTATAATGAATTGATAGCTATTACGAGGAATTATCATGAAATTAGAGACATATTTATATACAGATAGTAAGTGGAATAAAAAACTTAATTCTGATTTAGACTCAAAAAATACTTTAATTATTGTTTTGGCATCAACAGATGTGAAAAAGTTAGATAATCCTCTCTCTGATTTAACAGTAAATTATCCTACTTCCATAATTATTGGTGCTTCTAGCTCAGGTGAGATTTTTCAAAATGAGATTTTTGATGATACTCTTTCTGTGGCAGTAATGAAGCTAGAAAAAACAAAATTGAAGCATAATTTATGTCAAGTTATCTCACCTGAAACTTCTTATACAGATGGTGTGAGTATCGCAAGAGAACTGGATCAAGAGGATGATTTAAAAGGTGTTTTTATACTTTCTGAAGGTCTTAATGTAAATGGCTCTCAGTTAACAGAGGGTATCTCTTCTGTTATAAATTCTAATATACCCATAACTGGTGGACTAGCTGGTGATGGAGATAGGTTTGAAAATACCTGGATTATTTCAAATGGCAAACCTCAAACAAGTCATATTTGTGCTGTAGGATTTTATGGGAAGGCTATTCATATTGAGTCTGCTTCAAAAGGTGGGTGGGATTCCATAGGTTTACATAGAGTTGTCACAAAAAGTAAAAATAATGTACTTTATGAGTTAGATGATAAACCTGCATTAGATATATATAAAAAATATTTGGGAGAAAAAGCCAGTGAGTTACCTGCATCTGGTTTACTCTTTCCTCTCGAACTAAAAGAGACTGTTGATGCTAGCGAGAGCAAAATTAGAACAATTTTAGGTGTAAATGAGAAAGACTCTTCCATAACATTTGCAGGTGATTTACCTGAGGGCAGTATAGTCACTTTAATGAAAGCAAATTTCAGTCGTTTGATAAATGGAGCAGGAGAAGCTGCAGAAGCATTAAACCTTGAGTCATATAAAGGTGGAGATATCCTCTCCATTGCCATAAGTTGTGTTGGTCGTAGACTTGTTTTAAAAAGTAAAACAGAAGAGGAGCTTGATGCTGTCTTAGATGTATTGCCTTCAAATACAAAACAGATAGGCTTTTACTCTTATGGTGAGATCTCTCCCTTGGCTTCTGGAAAATGTGATTTACATAACCAAACCATGACATTAACCTTAATATGGGAAGATGATGCATAAAATCATTGCAAAGCATCTGAAAAAACTAGGCTATGAAAATGCTTCTTTTCCTGATGATAAGCTAGAAAAATTTATTGATTTTATTGATACTATGTGTATAGAAGCGGATGAAGATAGAGCTTTTTTAGAGCATACACTTGAAATAACATCTCAAGAGATGTCTGAACTCTATGAAACACTCAAAAGAAAATCTGAAACAGCACTTGCAAAGAGTGAGGCAAGGTATAAAGAGTTAGCAAAAAAAGATATGTTGGTGGGAATCTTAAATAGAAGAGGTTTTCATGAGGCATTTAAAAAAATCATATCTTTGTCAAAAAGGGCAAACCAGAAGTTTGCACTGCTATTTTTAGATTTAGATCATTTTAAAGAGGTAAATGATATTTATGGACATGAGATAGGGGATAAACTCTTGCAAGAGGTAGTCACTAGAGTCTCTTCAAATATTAGAGAAGAGGATATATTTGCACGTTTAGGTGGAGATGAGTTTGTTATTATTCTCACAAATATAGATAGTAAAGATGTCTCAAAATCAGTAGAAAAGAGTCTAAAATTATTTCAAAAACCTTGGTTTATTGATAAGTATAAGTTAGATATAACAACAAGTATAGGAGTAACTATATTTCCTGATGATGCCCAGACTGAGAATGAGCTTTTAAATAATGCAGATAAAGCTATGTATAAATCAAAAGAACTTGGACGTAATAAGATAGTCTATTTTAGTTAAAGAGAAGTATTTTTAAAAAAATGATAAAATAGCCCACTTAAATAATCTAGGACTTTTATGTTTAAAAAAAATCTTGCCTACGAAGCGAGTGCTGGAAGTGGCAAAACTTTTATGCTCGTTGTTCGTTACCTCTCACTTCTTTTTATGGGAGCAGATCCCTCTAAAATCTTAGCACTTACCTTTACAAACAAAGCGGCTCGTGAGATGAGTGAGCGAATAGTAGAGACACTCGAGGAGTTAGAGTCTCGTGGAGAACTCGGTGAGATAGCAAAAGTAACACAGATGAGTGAAGCAGAGCTTCTTAGTAAACGCCAAGCACTACTGAGTAGCTTTTTAAATGCTAACACAAAGATTATGACCATAGATAGTTTTTTTACACAGATACTTCGTAAGTTTTCTCTCTATGCCTCTTTGATGCCAGATTTTTCAACCTTTGCTTCACAACATGAGCAGAAGTTACTGTCACGTTTTTTAAAAGAGGTGAGTGTTGCAGGGAAAAAAGAGTTGCTAATAAACCTCTCTTTAGAGTCAAACAAACGAGTGAGTGATATTTTTACACTTTTAGATGATTTTTATATGAAGCAGGAGGAGTTTGCTAACATAGCGTTTACTAAAGAGGATACTAAAGCTTATGAAGCTGAAGCGATGAGTGCACTCTTAGGACTTCAAGCGATTGTAAGTAACTGTAAAGGGGCTTCTGCTTCACTTATAAAAGCGGTAAATGCTACTAGTTTTGAAGAGTTAAAATCAAAGTCATGGATAGTTAAAGAGAGTCTGGAGTACTGGGTTTTTAAGAAGTGTTTTAGTCTAGAGATGAACCAATATCTTCATACTATACAAACAGCACTTCAAGGGTATCATAGAGCAAAGGAGCAGAACTTTTTTTATGCACTGAGTGAACTTACAGTTATTTATAAAAAGGCTAAAAAAGCACTCTATATGGAGGAGAGTGAACTCTCTTTTTCAGATGTTACATCTTTAGTTTATGAGATACTTCACCGTATAGATGATAGTGAGTTTTTATACTTTAGACTCGATGCAAAGATAGAGCATATGTTGCTTGATGAGTTTCAAGATACAAGTATAATTCAGTATGAGATACTCAAACCCCTTATAGAAGAGATAACTTCTGGGCAGGGAATTTTTGAGAATGGAAGTTTCTTTTTTGTAGGGGATGTAAAGCAGTCTATTTATAGGTTTCGTGGTGGTGTCTCAGCCCTCTTTGGTGAGGTTGTAGAACAAAACAGCACGGAGGTAGAGAAGCTACTAACAAACTACCGTTCTCAAAAAGAGGTTATTGAGTTTGTAAACAGTGTTTTTGTGGCAAAAATAGCAAACTATTCACCCCAACTTGTTCGAGATGAGGCACAGGGTGGTTATGTAGAGGTGATACAAGAAGATGCACTATTAGA
>JAMORO010000057.1 GCA_027063505.1 Sulfurimonas sp. | reverse complement strand
AAAAGATCTTGAAGAGTACAACAAACCTGCTGTTTACTGGTATGCTAAGATTATAGAGTCTATTTCTGAAGGAAATATTGACAAGGCTGACAACTACTACTCTTCACTACAAGGAGAGCATATTGGATCGCCTTTACTTCCTGAAGCTACGATGATTCTCGCTATTTCTCATATGTATTATGAGGAGTATCTTCTCACAGAACACTATTTAGATGAGTATGTAAAACGCTATGCAAATGCAAATGAAAAAGAGTTCGCAGAGTTTTTAAAGATAAAAGCAAAGTATTTAGCTCTTCCAAATCCAAGACGTGATCAAGTTCTTATAAATGTAGCGATTAAAGAAGCTGAAAAGTTCAAACGACATTATCCAAACTCTATGTACTATAGTGTTGTAGATACTATGGCAACAAATCTTTATATGGCAGATGCAGCACTTAATGAAACAATTTCAGATCTATACTATCGTATTGATAAACCCAAAAGTGGTGCTTATTATAAAGCTAAGAAACCAGAACTTTGGATAGAATGGAGTGAGATAGATAGAGCTAATACACCTTGGTATAAAGCTTGGTTTGAAGGAGATGGTACATCTAGTTGGTATGGTTATCTTATCCCTGATACTAGAAGTGTTGTCTCTCGTAACTCTGTTGTTGATGATAATGAGACAGAAGCAAATAAATAAATTTTAAATATAGGAAAACATTTATGAAACTTAGTAACTATGGAGAATTTCCTGCAGATATACCTGTTATAGCAGAGGATGAACTTTTTTTATATCCATTTATGATAAGTCCACTTTTTTTAAGTGATGAGAAAAATATAAATGCAGCGACTAAAGCTATAGAAGAGAATTCTTTAGTAATTGTATGTACAACAAAACCTGGACGAGAGGGTGAAAGAGATTTTGACTCTTTATATAATGCAGGTGTAGTCGGTTCAATTATGCGAAAGGTTGCACTACCTGATGGTAGAGTAAAGGTTCTATTTCAAGGACTAGCTCGTGCGACTAGTATGTATGAAGTCTCTAGTGAACCATTAATGGCTCATGTTGATGTGATAAATGCAACAGAAGTACATAACCTCAAAGTTGATGCAATTTTAGAAGTTGTACGAGAAAAAGTGCGAACACTCTCCAGTGTTAGCAATTATTTTCCTCCAGATTTACTTCGTACCATTGAAGAGAACCATGATCATAATCGTATCATTGATCTTATCTGTTCTACTGTGAAACTTAAAAAAGAGCAAGCTTATAAACTGTTTGTAGAACTTGATACAGAGAAAAGATTTTTAGATTTAATTGATTATCTTATAGATGAGATAGAAGCAAATAAATTGCAAAAAGAGATACGTACAAAAGTTCATACACATATTGAAAAAGTAAATAAAGAGTACTTTTTAAAAGAACAACTCAAACAGATTCAAAAAGAGTTAGGAACTGATAACTCTCGTGATGAAGAGATTGAAGAGTATCGTAAAAAACTAGAAGCTAAAAAATCTAAAATGAGTGAAGATGCTTATAAAGAGATTAACAAGCAACTAGAACGCTATGCACGTATGCATCCTGACTCTTCAGATGCTTCTATGACACAAACTTATCTTGACTGGGTTTTAGATATTCCTTTTGGAAATATGGCTAAAAAATCACTTCATATAGATAATGTAGAAGCACAACTAGATAAAGATCACTTCTCTTTAGAAAAGCCTAAAAAACGTATAGTGGAATATTTTGCTGTTAAGGAGTTACTAGAACTTCGTGGTGTTTCACAGAAAAAAAGCGCAGGAGCAATTCTCTGTTTTAGTGGTCCTCCCGGTGTTGGTAAAACATCATTAGCAAACTCTATAGCTGTTGCACTAAAACGTCCACTCGTTCGAATAGCACTTGGTGGTTTAGAAGATGTAAATGAACTTCGTGGTCATCGTCGTACCTATGTCGGAGCAATGCCAGGACGTATTACTCAAGGACTCATAGATGCTAAAAAAATGAATCCTGTAATTGTACTTGATGAGATAGATAAAGTCTCTCGTTCACAAAGGGGTGATCCTACAGCTGCTCTTTTAGAGATTTTAGATCCTGAGCAAAATAGCGAATTTAGAGATTACTATTTAAACTTTAATCTTGATCTTTCAAATGCAATCTTTATTGCAACGGCTAATGATGTTGGGCGTATTCCTGCACCTCTTCGTGATAGAATGGAATTTATCTCTGTAAGTTCATACACACCACAAGAGAAGTTTGAGATAGCATCTCGGTATCTGATACCTCAAGAGGTAAAAAAGCATGGACTTAAAAAGTCAGAGCTAAGCATCTCAAAACCGGCTCTTAAAGAGTTGATACATAGCTATACACGTGAAGCTGGTGTTCGTAACCTACGTCGCCGTATTGCTGATTTGAGTCGTAAAGTTGCTAAAGAGATTCTACAACATCCTGAAACAAATAAAGTATCTGTAACACTTAAAAATCTAAAAACTTTTTTTGATAAGTCTGTCTTTGAGATTGAAAAAACAGATAAAGTACCTGTTGTTGGTGTTGTAAATGGTTTAGCATGGACTGCAGTGGGTGGAGATGTCCTTAAGATAGAGTCTATTCGTATTAAAGGTAAGGGGACACTACAACTCACAGGAAGCCTTGGTGATGTTATGAAAGAGTCTGCTAGAATCGCTATGAGTGTTGTTAAGACTCTGATAGATACTCGTAAACTAAAGATAGAGGCTAAAAATATTCCTATAACTTTTAAAGAGAAAGAAGAGGGCGTTAAGTTAGATAGTAGTGAGGTATATAAACGCTATGATCTTCATATTCATGTGCCAGATGGAGCAACTCCAAAAGATGGCCCTAGTGCAGGGATAGCGATGTGTAGTGTTATAGCTTCTATTCTTAGTGGTAAGAAGATTCGTTCTGAGATTGCTATGACTGGAGAGGTCTCTTTGAGTGGTGATGTCCTACCGATTGGAGGACTTAAAGAAAAACTAATTGCGGCACATAAAGCAGGAATGACAAAAGTTCTTATCCCTGCAAAAAATTATGAACGTGATTTAGAAGATATACCTCAAGAAGTTCAGGATGCTATGGAAATAGTAGGAGTAACTAGGATAGAGGAAGTACTTAAACAGATTCTTGTATAGAATCTGTTTAAGTAAAAAGTTTATTATAAAATAACTTCTGCTATTTTTCTTTCAAGATCTTCTTTTCGGATAGGTTTCATTAAGAAACCATTCGCACCACAATCTAAAGCTTCAACTTTTTTGGTCTCATCTGTTGTTAGTACAATAATTGGTAACTGACGTAAGTTTTCATCAGCACGAACAACTTTAAGCATATCAATACCACCCATGATTGGCATTATAATATCTAATAGTATAAGGTCAATATCATCACGACCCTTTAACTCACCAATAGCATCTGAGCCATTTTTAGCTTCAATGACCTCTTTTACATTACCACTCTTTTTGAGCATTGATTTTAGAAGCTTAAGATTTATCATATCATCATCTACAGCTAAAACAACTAAGTCATCTCTTCTCATTATATTTCCTTAAATTAATTTTTCAAAAAGAGCTCTGAGTGACTCTTTATTTACCGTATTTGTAACTGTCGCATCTACATACTCCGACTCTTCTTCATTGTCATCAATTAAGATTAGTGATGAAGAGAGACCACTTGTAGTTGAGAGAGTTTTAATAGTCTCACTAAATGATTCTAATGAGATATTGTAGCAATCTTTGTCAAACATAACAACCCTATAGCTCTTTTTAGCACTTAAACGTTCAAGTTCATCTCTTGAGTAAGCAACTTCATAAGAGTATCCAAGAGTATCAAAGATTACAGTATAGAGTCTTGTTTCAAATTTACTTTTCTTAGCAAGAAGAATATCTGCTTTATATGGTGGTAAAGTTTCATCTGCTGAAATTTCTTCTGCTTGAGTTTCAACTTCAAGAGTAGGTTCAATAACTTCAGGTTCAGGTACAATCTCTTCTGCTTGAGTTTCAACTTCAGGAGTAGGTTCAATAACTTCAGGTTCAGGTACAATCTCTTCTGCTTGAGTTTCAACTTCAGGAGTAGGTTCAACTTCAGGTTCAGGTAAAATCTCTTCTGCTTGAGTTTCAACTTCAGGAGTAGGTTCAACTTCAGGTTCAGGTAAAATGTCTTCTGCTTGAGTTTCAACTTCAGGAGTAGGTTCAATAACTTCAGGTTCAGGTAAAATCTCTTCTGCTTCAGTTTCAACTTCAGGAGTAGGTTCAATAACTTCAGGTTTAGGTAAAACTTCTTCTATTTTAGTCTCTGTTTCGGGTGTAACAGTCTCACTAGTATCAACAATATAGTCTGCTAAAAAGTGGTTTAAGAGTGAAACAATCTCAGAACGAACGAGTGGCTTCGTTGTATATTCATCTAGCCCAGCTTCTAAGAAACGCTCTCTGTCTCCTTTTAATGCATTAGCTGTAAGTGCTAAAATAGGTATATGGGGTTGATTGTAATCCTCTTCATATTCAAGTATCTCTTTTGTCGCTTCCATACCATCTAAGAAAGGCATTTGTATATCCATAAATATAAGATCAAAGTTTCCATCTTTTCGTTTTTGGAAAGCTTCTAAACCATTTGAAGCGATACTAATTGTAAGACCTAAGTCTTCCAAAGTCCGTTTAATAAGTTTTTGGTTGATAATATTATCTTCTGCAACAAGTACATTTGCATTAAACTTTGAACTATCTGCATTAAACTTTTTACGGTTTATCTTTTTAGCTCTTTTTGCGCTAAAATTTTCACTATGGTAGTTTTCTAAAACAAGTTTTAGTTTAGAGTTATTAAGTGGTTCATAAAGTGTTTTAAAGATATCTAGATTCATAGAATCTATTTTCTTCATATAGAATGATTTTGTTACAAGAATAAACTCTTGAGGAAGCTCACTATATTTTTTTAGACCTGCTTCATCTGAATAATCATAATCAATTAATACAAGGTCATAACTTACTTGTCGCTGGAGTGTTTCAAGCTCTGATATATCTTTAAATGATGTATAACTAACACCATAAAAATCAAGATACTCTCGAAGGTAAGTCTCTTGGCGTTTTGTTTTATGTGGAGACTCTAGTACTAGTGCATTGATACTTGAGAATGTCCCTCTAGCACTTTCATTGAGTGTCTCAATCTCTTCAAAGTCAACAGTAAAGAAGAATGTAGTCCCTTCTCCTGGTTCAGAATGTAGATCAAGCTGTCCACCCATAAGTTCAATAAAACGGGATGAGATAGTAAGTCCAAGTCCAGTACCACCATATTTACGAGTAATAGATGTGTCGGCTTGGCTAAAAGCATCAAAAATTCTTGCTTTTTGTTCACTTGTTACACCAATACCACTATCTTGAACTTCAAAACGAATTCTTGTTATTCCATCTTGTTCTGAGTTGAGTTTACGAATATCAACATTAATAGCACCTGCACTGCTTGTAAACTTAACAGCATTTGAGAGAAGGTTAATAATAACCTCTTTGAGTTTTGTTGGATCACCTTTTATTGGATTTTCAAGCTCAGGATCTATGAAACAACCAAGGTCTATATGTTTTTCACTTGCACGAACAGCATAAACATCAACTGCTGATTCAAACTCTTCAGCCGGATTAAATGCTATGTCTTCAATCTCAAGTTTATTTGACTCAATTTTTGAAAGGTCAAGAATATTATTAATAATTTCAAGAAGATTTTCTGAAGATTTTTCAATAATTTCAACAAATTCAGTCTGTTCCTCTTCAAGGCCTGTATCTTTAAGAAGTTCAGTAAATCCAACAATACCGTTAAGTGGTGTTCGAATTTCATGTGACATATTTGCTAGGAACATTGATTTAGCTTCAGATGCCTCCTGTGCAGACTCTTTATCTTGTCGTGTTTGCTCAATTATATGCTCGAGTAAGTCATAGGCTTCAGCAGTACCTTTTGCAGTATGAAGGTTGATATCAACAGCTTCTTCTTTGTCGTGTGCATCTGCTGCAACACGTTTGAGTACTTCCTCAAGATTTTTGATATTTCTTGCTATCTCATTTGAAAGCAGAAAGCCTAAAATAGCTAGAAGAACAGAAACTGCCCAAATTGTAAGCGTAATTGTTAGAAATTGTAATGCATCTGATTTTACTGATACAGCTCGTTCATCCATTGCATTTAAAATAATCTCTTCTGCATTTGAGAGTGTATTTGTTTTTTCTGAGAGCATTGTAAACCAAATTCCAGAAGTTATCTCATAGTCACCAGTAGCTGCATCTGAGATAATCCCAGTTCGTTCTGTATTTATATCATCTAAAAGCTCTAAGTAATCTTCACTCTGAAGTAACTCATCAAGTTGTGAGACGAGTAGCTTATTTTTGAGAGTGTTATATGTAACTGCATCTGCACGAGCTATAAGTGTAATCCACTCATTTATCTCTTCTTCTTCAAACTCTGTCGATCTTGCTATTGCAAATGATATAAAGTCACGTTCATCAGAAGTATATTCACTAGCACGTACTAAGGAGATATACTGGGTAGCATACATATTTATTTCGGGATCAAGTTGATTTGTTGTAATCTCTTCGAGGTGTGAAATTGCAGTATGCTGAGCTTTCCCATAGATTTCTTTATAGACATCTTTAAAATTTGTTTGTTGTTTATCAACAAGTGCACGACTCTTTTTGATTTGAATCATAAAGTTCTCTACTGTTTGTACATTCTTACAAGTTTGACAGTTCTGTATCCCATGTGAATGATCATGTAAAACTTCTTTATTCTTTACATTTAATAGGTATTGAGTAGTAGCTTCATCAACAATCTTTCGCTGTTTTACTAGAGATCGTAGAGTATTTGGTGAAGAGTTTCCTAGATACATAACTGTCATTCCACGTTCACGCGAAATATTATTCACAAGATGGTTTAACTCTCTATTCTCTGAAAGTTTATTTTGGAGAATTTGTGCTGCTTTATAGTTTGCATATGAGTTATAAACAAAATAACTTGTGATAGAAAATAAAATAATAATTGGAAAAAGACTGATAAGTCTTAGTCTGTTTTTAAGGCCTATTTGCATCGCTTATTCTCCTGTTTTTGATAGTTCTATTAATACCATCTCTACTTGAGAGAGTGCTTTTAGTAACTCTTCTGTATTGGTGGAATTCATTAGTACACTAAGAGAATCATTGAAATCCTCAATCCTCATGTTGTTACTCATTCCTTTAAGTTTATGTGCTTCATTTTTTAGTGTCTGAATCTCTTCATTTTGAATTAAACTTTTGAGCCTAGTTGTAATCTCATTTGCTTCTAATATATAGTCATTGAAAAGTTCATTAAAGCTAATGAGATCAAGGCCAATTTCATTTGCTACTTCTTCTTTTGAGTAGTGAGTTGGAGTGTAGTCTAGATGTTCAATTTGTGCAGATATTACTTCTTGGTTACTATCATCAGTGTCATCTGAAAAGTCATCTATATCTAAGGAAAGAGGTGTAGCTTCTTCTTCAAAATTTTCAGTAAACTCCTCTTTCTCTTCTGCAACATTAGCTGAATCACTGTAAATATCATCGAAGTCATCTTCTTTAAAATCAAGTGTAATCTCTTCTATCTCTTCCTCTATTTCTTCTGATATTTCTTGAGGAGTTGACTCTTCAATTGGGGCTGGTGCACTTTTTATCTCTTCTCCCGAAAGTTTAGTAATTATTTTATAAAAAGTATTTAGATTACTATGAATTTCGGTTGTGTCATTTGAAGTGTTTATAATTGTTAGTTTTTCAAGTGCATCTTCGATTCTTAAGTTTGCAGCAACACCTTTAAGTTTATGAGATAATATTTTTAAGTTATCTAAATCATGCTCTTCAAGTGATTCAAAAAGTTTTGGTTTAAACTCTTTTGCTTGTTCTATAAAGTCTTGAATAAACTCTTCAATAAGATCAAGAGGAAGTCCAAGCTCATCAGATGCAACAGATGGATCATAAACATAGGCACTGTCATAATCTGCATCATCAACCTCTTCTATTTTAAAAGAGTGTTCTATTGGCTCTATAGGAACTGTTTGCTCTAAAGGTTCAACTGTGTCTTCTAAAAGTAAATCATCTGAGTATGCTACATTAAGTGGTTCCATATAGTTTTCATCATGCTCAACATCCATAGTAACATCTAGTGCTGTATCGTCCATATCAATTTCAATAGAGTCAGTTGGTGCATACTCATCATCTATGATATTGTCTTCTAAGTTTATCTCTAATGGTGTTTCATAAGGATCAACTGTAACAGAAGGGTTTAATATTTCTGGTTCAAATGTATCTTGATGTGTAAAATCATCACTTAAATCTGGAGTATTTAAAATCTGTTTTACTTCTGTAGTTCCAGTAGGTGTAACTCTCTCTGCAATATCACCAGAGATACTTTCACTCTCTTTTTGACTAAGCTCTTTGAGTTTATGTAAATTTATTAGGTATGCTTTTGAAGATGGATTATCAACAAGGTAGGCAGTAGAGATTTGGATAAAACATTTATAGTTTTTATTGTTAACATTAATAATAACTTTTGATTCTTCATGGGAGTCTGCACATGTAATAAAATCAATCCAATGAACATGTTTAAAATTATGAATGTAACCTGGTGTTTTTACAAATAGATCTGCAAAGTCACTTACTTCAGCTCTCAGGGCACTAAGACTTTTAAAGCCTAAAAACCTTAAGTCTTTTTCATCAATTCCTAAAAACTCTTTTTGAAAATTATAAATAAGCATATATCTCTTCCCTTTACTCTTGTGTTTCTAACATTTTTCTATATGTCTCTTGTGTTTCATTAATATCTTTTCTCGAAGCCTCTTTTCGAACAGCTATATAGCCTGTGATTCTATCGTCTTCGTCTTTTATAGGAAGTATTTCTGTATCTACCCAGTAAAATCTACCATCAGCACGTCTATTTTTAACTATACCATTCCATGCTTGTCCACCAGATATAGTTTCCCACATTTTCATAAAAATAGCAGCAGGCATATCTTTATGTCTAATAATACTGTGTGGATTTCCTACCAGCTCAGTAGTCTTGTAACCAGATACTTCACCAAATGCTCTGTTGGCATATGTAATGATACCTTTCTCGTCTGTTTGACTAATAATGGCATCAGAACCAATAAAATACTCTTCTTCAGTTATATCTTCCATAAAAACTCCTAAACTAGAATCGACATAAATATATCATAAACAAAGATAAATAAAACTTAGTTATAAAACTTTTTGATTGTTTTAGCATCTTTTTTATTTAAAACAATACTAATCTCTTCAAAAGTAACTTTTTTTACTTCTTCAAATGTACCAAAGTGGGCGAGAAGTTTTTTAATTTTAGCTGTTGAGATACCATTAAGTGTGAGTAAATCACTCTCCTGGTCAAGTCTTAATTTTGTTTTTTTATGAAATGTTATAGCACTTTTATGTGCTTCATCACGTAAGTTTTGTACCCATTGGAGTCTTTTATCACTGTTTTTGAGTCGAAATATAGTATCTTTTGTGTAGATTATATCATTCGCTTTCCCTTTTGCTCTATGAGCTTTTGCATCTATCTTCTCTTTTGAGATAGCGATAACATCTAAATTTACTGCATTTGATGTTAATATCTCTTTTGCAAGCTTAAGCAGTGTCGCTCCTCCATCTAGTACCCATAAGTCAGGAGGGGGACTTTTTTCAAAACTATTAACCCTCCGTGTGAGTGTTTCTCTCATCTGACCATATTCATCTTTTGCCTCTAAATGATAAGTTCTATAAGAGTTTTTAATAAATTTACCATCTTCATAAACGACCATAGCTCCAACGGTTGCTACTCCTGACATATGAGAGTTGTCAAAAACTTCTACTCTAGAGGGTATTTTTTCTAAATTACAAAGTTCTTGAAGCTCTAGGGTGATTTTATGAACATCATTTTTTTTATCTTTTTTGAGGAGTTCTGTCGCATTTAGCAGTGCAAGATCAATAAGATCCCTTTTTTTTCCTCGTTTTGGTACAGAGATAGTTGCTTTTCTTTCAAAAACATTAGAGAGGTGCTCCTCCATAAGTTTTTGAGACTCTATCTCTTTTGAAAGTAGTATGGGTGCGACTATAGGAGGTTTCTGCTCTTTATAGTAGTCAAGCAATGCACGAAAATAGAGTTCATCTTCAAAAAAATCCTCATTTATGTTTATATAATCATGAGAAGATGAGATAATTTTGCCATTTCTCATAAATACTCTTACGATTACTGCTCTCTTTAGAGAGTTTCCAACAACAAAAATATCATAGTTCTCATCACTAGCAAAATCAATTTCACTTTTAATCTCAGAGCGGCTAATTCTTTCTACTCTATCTCGTAGTTGGGCTGCTTCTTCAAAGCGCATCTCCTCTGCATAAAACTCCATTTTTTTAACTAGTTCTTTGATAAGCAGTTTTTTATTTTTTATAAGTGATGTTGCAAGGTCCAGTTCCTTCTGATATCTCTCTTTCGAGATAGGTAGTTCACAGGGCCCAAGGCACTTATCTATTTGGTGATATAAACAGAGTTTTTTTGATTTAAGACAAGACTTTTTTTGAACAAGTTTACATGTCTCATAAATGGAGTTTAAAATGTCTCTTGCCGCTATAGAATAAGGTCCATAGTACTCTATACCTTCTGCTTTTATGATTTTACGAGTGATATCAAAACGGGGATATTTTTCAGTTGTGTCTATATAAATATAGGGATAGGTCTTATCATCACGAAGTAAGATGTTATATTTAGGATTGAGTTGTTTTATAAGAGAGTTTTCTAAAATGAGTGCATCATGCTCACTCTTTACTAGAATATAGTTCATTGATGCTGTCTGATCAATCATTTTAGTAATTCGAATAGAAAGGTTGTTATTAGCTCGAAGGTCTGGTGTAAATTGCCAGTAGCTTTTTACACGGTTACTAAGATTTTTTGCTTTACCTATATAGAGAAGTTCTTCCTCTTTGTTAAAGTACTGGTAGACTCCGGGAGAATTTGGAAGTTGTTTTATTGTTTCAAGAAGGGTCATGTTGCTCTTTTTTGATAATATCTTGAATACTCTGTGCTAAAGTTTTTAACTTTGGGTCTTCTATCTTAATTTCAATATCGCCACTTGCTCGTTCAGGATAGGTGAGTTTATCTACATCTGTTCTATGCAGAGAGGTGTCTATTTTTGGTTTATGGTCAACATAAACTATAACATCTTCGATAATTATCTCATTACATGCAACAAAGCGTTCTGATTGTAAAATCATTTTAGAATTTAAAACCGTTTTAATTGTTTTTATAATATTATCTTTGTCATATTTATTGAGTGCTGATGTTATAGTAATATAAAGAATACTTTTATTAATATAACCATGCTTTACACTTCTTCTTATCGCTGGAAGAATAGTGTTCATAAGTTTATTGATGCATTTGTGGTGCAGAATTTTTTTAAATTGGGGTTTATATTGAATAGACGTAATAATATCTTGAGCATTTTTCATATGCTAATTATAGCAATCTTTTTGTTAAGTCTAAATGCATGTGGCTACAAAGCTGCACCATATTATGAAGTGACTCCTCCAAAAAGTGATGATAATGTTGATTTCTTTATAAAAAAGAAGCAGTTTGAAGTAGATGAAAATAATGAGAGTTGTAAATAATGTTTAGATATGATGTAATAATTATTGGTGCTGGTGTAGCTGGACTCTATGCTGCGATGAAGATACCTAAAGAGAAGAAAGTACTTATTATCAATAAGCGTGAGACATTTAAATGTAATACATTTTATGCACAAGGCGGTGTGGCACTTGCTAGAGACAAAGCAGATATCCCAGTCCATATTCAAGATACTCTTGATGCCGGAGATGGGCTTTGCGATGAGGAGGCAGTTGCAGTACTCTCTCAGTTTTCAAGAGAAGCTATTGATGACTTAGTAGATAATGGATTTAATTTTGATGTGAATGAAAAAGGAGAACTGCTTTATACAAAGGAAGCAGCTCACTCTTGTGAAAGGATTTTACATGCTGGTGGTGATGCCACAGGACGTTATTTACATCATTTTTTACTCTCTCAAAATCCACATGCAATGTTGGGAAATGCTCGAGTTGTTGATCTTCTTATAAAAGATGGAGTCTGTTATGGTGTGACTGTTTTAGACCATAGAGAGTCAAGAAATATCTATGCTAAAGATGTCATTATTGCAAGTGGTGGGGTTGGTTCACTCTACGAGTACCACACAAATGCCCCTTGTATCAGTGCTGATATACAGGGACTTTGTGTAGAGAAGGGGATAGAACTAGATAGAATGGAGATGCTGCAGTTTCATCCTACAGTTTTTGTTAATAGTGACAATGCTCAAAAGATGCTTTTAACTGAAGCTCTTCGTGGAGAGGGTGCGACTATAGAAGATGAGAGTGGACGGCGTTTTCTATTTGACTATGATAAAAGAGGAGAACTTGCATCTCGTGATATCGTAAGTAAGTCTATCTATATTCATAAGAAGAAAACAGGAATGAATGTATATCTCTCTTTTAAAAATTTTGATGCTGAGTATTTTGATAAGAGGTTTCCAAATATTGCAACTTATCTTAAATCTTTAGGATATGATGTACCCTTTACAAGGGTTCCTATATCTCCAGCATTCCATTATGCAATAGGTGGAATTAAAAGTGATTTAAAGGGTAGGGTCCCAGGTGTAAAAAACCTGTATGTTGTTGGAGAAGTGGCATCAACTAGAGTTCATGGTGCTAATAGACTCGCATCAAACTCTCTTCTTGAAGGTTTAGTATTTGGTGCACGTGCAGCAGCAGATATTTTAAGTAAAACAGAAGAAAATAAATTTGTACCATTTGATGTCTCACAAAACATAATGAGTCTTAAAGAAGATAAGGCAAAAAAGAATCAACTCCGTCGTATTATGTGGGAGAATGTCTCTATTATCCGTACAAAAAGTGGATTAAATGATGCATTTGAGTCAATTAATGCTCTTTTAAATGAAAATATTGGTACACTACTAAAATTTCGTTTACTAACAGCTAGAGAGATAGTAAAGATGGCACTTTTGAGAGACAAATCCATAGGTGTGCACACGATACAAGAGGAGAAATAATGGAACACGGTTCGATGTCAGATGCTGCAGTAGCAGCAGGTCATGTTTTAATAGATGGACAAGCAGTTAATTTAGCTACGAGTTGGGTTGGTTGGTTAAGTTTAGCGGTATTTGTAATAGCATATTATTTTATTGCAACTGAAGATAAGTATGAGGTAAACAAAGCAAAACCTGCACTGTTTGCGGGTACGTTTATGTTTATGCTCATTGGTATTTTTTATGCGATAAATGGTCTTAATCCAGATCCTTTACATGATGAATTAGAGCATTTAATACTTGAAATTGCAGAGATATTTTTCTTTTTACTAGTAGCAATGACCTATATAGAAACATTGATTGAACGTGGTGTTTTTGATTTAATGAAGTATAAACTTGTTTCTAAGGGCTATACTTATAAAAAGCTTTTTTGGTTAACTGGTCTATTAGCTTTCTTTATCTCTCCGGTTGCAGATAACTTAACTACAGCACTTATTTTATCTACTGTACTTTTTACAATTGATAAGAAAAACCTTGCATTCCTTGTTCCTGGTGCAATAAATATAGTTGTTGCAGCAAATGCTGGTGGTGCATGGTCTCCATTTGGTGATATCACGACACTTATGGCTTGGACAGCTAATAAGGGTGAGTTTATTGACTTTTTATTCCTTTTCCCTGCTTCGATTGCAGGTTGGTTAGTCACTGCTACTCTACTGGGTATGTCAGTTCCAACAGGACAACCTCCTTTTGATGCTGAATCTGAGAAAAAACCAGTTGTTTTAGATGGTGGTATGGGTGTAGCTTACTTAGGTGTAGCAACGATTGTTATGGCTGTTCTTGGTCATCAGTTTTTCCATTTTCCAGCGATGTGGGGTATGATGTTTGGTATGGCTATACTTAAACTTTATTCTATTTTTCTTACAAAAGCAGGAAAAAACTCATTTAATATTTATGTAAATATGCAAAAAGTTGAAAATGATACTCTTCTTTTCTTCTTTGGTATTCTTTCAGCAGTTGGTGCACTTCACTACTTAGGTTTTTTAGAGTATATTCATGATATGTATGCTTTAGTTGGACCTACTATGGCCAATGTTGGGGTAGGTTTCCTTTCAGCGATTGTTGATAATGTACCAGTTATGAGTGCTATCTTAAAATCATCTCCAGATATGGACTTAGCACAGTGGATGCTTGTTACAATGACAGCAGGTGTTGGTGGCAGTTTAATCTCTTTTGGTTCGGCAGCAGGTGTTGGTGTTATGGGTAGACTTCATGGTATTTATACTTTTGGATCTCATATGAAACATGCATGGACTATTTTAGTTGGTTATATTGTTTCTGTATCTATTTGGTACCTTCAGTTTGAAGTTTTAGGATTATATATTCCTCACCCATAGTATTTTAAATATCTCCAATTTTTGGAGATATACTCTCTTATCACTTTTTGTAAATCAAACATTAATCTTTATTGTAGTATCCTTTCGTAATTAAATTATTCCATTTTTAAAAGGCATTTATATGACAAATGTTAGCATCATTGTTTTAGATTTCGGTTCTCAATATACACAACTTATCGCTCGTCGTCTTCGTGAAGACAAGATTTACTGTGAAATTCTTCCTTATCATACTTCAGTAGAAGAGATAAAAACAAAAAACCCTAAGGGAATTATTCTTAGTGGTGGTCCATCTTCTGTATATAATGAAGATGCTTATGAGGTTGACCAAGGTGTTTACTCTATGGGTATACCAGTTCTTGGTATCTGTTATGGTATGCAGAGAATAGCTGTAGATTTTGGTGGAAGTGTTATTCGTTCTGATCACCATGAGTATGGAAAAGCTGAACTTAAATTAGAAACAGA
Organism: Sulfurimonas sp.; assembly: GCA_027063505.1. GTDB lineage: Bacteria > Campylobacterota > Campylobacteria > Campylobacterales > Sulfurimonadaceae > Sulfurimonas. Next base: position 10,449 of record JAMORO010000057.1, on the reverse strand, counting down.
GTCTCCTCTATTAGCTGACTGTGATGATGATCGTATCGTTTGGATGAGTCATTCAGATAAAGTAGATGTACTTCCTGAAGGTTTCGCACCTATAGCTACTTCTGCAAACTCTCCGTATGCAGCAATTGCAAATGAAGAAAAACGTGTTTATGCAATGCAGTTTCATCCAGAAGTGCAGCACTCAGAAGAGGGCTATTTAATGTTACGTAACTTCGCAAAAAATATTTGTGGTGTTACAGAAAAATGGAAAATGGAGCACTTCTTAAAAGAACAAATTAAATCAATTCGTGAAAAAGTTGGTGATGGTAAAGTTCTTTGTGGTTTAAGTGGTGGTGTTGATAGCTCTGTTGTTGCTGCTATGCTTTATGAAGCGATAGGCGATCAGCTTATTCCAGTATTTGTAGATAATGGTCTTTTACGTAAAGGTGAGCGTGAGCAGGTTGAGGAAGTTTTCAAAATCAATCTTAAAACGCCACTTATCACTGTAGATGCAGTAGATAACTTTTTAGGAAAACTTGAAGGTATCTCCGATCCTGAGCAAAAACGTAAAATTATTGGTCATACTTTTATAGAAGAGTTTGAAAAAGAGGCTAAAAAACACGATGGTATTAAGTTTTTAGCACAAGGTACACTTTATCCTGATGTTATTGAGTCTATCTCTGTAAATGGACCATCTGAAGTAATTAAGTCTCACCATAATGTTGGTGGTCTACCTGATTGGATGGATTTTGAACTTATTGAGCCTTTAAGAGAACTCTTTAAAGATGAGGTGCGTAAAATTGGTTTAGAGCTAGGTCTTCCAGAGGGTATGATTAACCGTCACCCATTCCCTGGGCCTGGACTTGCTATACGAATCATGGGTGATGTAAATGTTCCAGATTTAACTATCCTTCGTGAAGCTGATGTTATTTTACTTGATGAACTTAAAGCAAGTGGCTACTATGCTAAAACTTGGCAAGCATTTGCAGTTTTACTTAATGTAAAATCAGTTGGTGTTATGGGTGATAACCGTACTTATGACAACACTGTTTGTGTAAGAGTTGTTGAGGCGGTTGATGGCATGACTGCTACATTTGCACACTTACCACATGATTTACTTGAGCGTATTTCAAGAAGAATTATTAATGAAGTTGATGGAATCAACCGTGTTGTTTACGATATTTCAAGTAAACCACCTGCAACAATTGAGTGGGAGTAGAGATTTAATTCTCTATTCTTATGAGTAAGACACCTGTATATCTTTTTTCAACATCGTCATATCCAAATACAATACATATAAATTCTCTTCAAATTACATTCCTTAAACCTAAGATAAATTTTGAGGAGTATGATTATATTATTGTCACCTCAAAACAGATTTCTCATGCATTACAAGCATATGATAAGAAACAATATATTGAAAAAAAATTTCTTTGTATATCACAACAGAGTGCTAATAGTTTAAAATCTTTAGGATGTGATATTTTAACAACGGGTGAAGGGTATGGCGATGATTTATCTCGAATTATTCAAAGTTATTCAAAAGAGACTAGATGGCTTTACCTAAGAGCTAAAGAGGTTGCTTCTAATTTTAGGGATAATTGTGTAGAAAATGGATATAGTATTGATGAAAAAATAGTTTATGAAAGTCAATGCTCTCCTGAGATGAATAACTTAGATATTCAAGAGAATGCAACTTTGATTTTTACTTCTCCATCAAGCATAAGATGCTTTTTATTGACAAATAGTTTTACAAAAAATCATAAAATAATTGTAATTGGAAAAACAACAGCAAAAGTAGTTGATTCAAAATTTAACTGTATGGTCTCAAAAACAACAACAATTAAAAGTTGTTTAGATTTGGTTTAGAAGCTCTCTATTTCTTCACTATATTTTGTTATAATAAGAAAAATTTATATACATTTGAGGAAACAAATTGAGATACTTTTTATTTTTTACAATATTTATATTTTCTTCTACACTATTGAATGCTGAGTACCTAAGAAGTATTCGATTAGGCTCTTTCCCAACACTTGAAACAGCACAAAACTCTCTTGTTGAAGTAGAAGAGTTCCTCAGTCAATATTCTCATATACTAGAGTTAAAAGAGCAAAAATCTTTTGTATTTAAAGCAAGAGCATCAGGAAGCTATTATATAACTTTAGTCGAGCCATTTCGAGATAGAAAAGTACTTCAAGAAGTTCTCGATACACTTCGTTTAGCATACCCTGATATTTATGTGACAAAATTAAAAAAATTACCAAAAGAACAGAAAACACTGGACATAAGTGTTACAGCAGAAGAAAAAGATGAAATATCTAAAATTTTTCCTGAGAGAAGAGAAGAGAAGAGTATGGTTAAGGTTGTTGAAGAAAAAATACCTGATACTATAGTTAATAATCAAGCTAATATAGAAACAGAATTTGAAACTTCGAGTGTTGCAAAAAATCTTAATAAAACAGTAGTTGAACAATCCTCTCCAAATGAAGTTCTCCCTAAATATATTTTTTTAATAGGGTTATTACTGAGTATTGTGATAATAGTATTAGTAAAGTATTTATTAAAATATAAAAAAATTAATGAAGTATATAGTAATAAATTATTAATACAATCAGAAAAACTAGAGCAAGCTCTTTCTGATAATGGAACAAAAGATAAGCTACTTTCTCATGTAAGTCATGAGTTACGGACACCAATGACTGCGATTATGGGTTTAACTCATTTAGTACTTGAGAGTGATTTAAATACTCTCCAAAAAGATTATATTCATAAAATTGAAAATTCTTCAGAACATTTACTTAATTTGATAAATGATATTTTAGATGTATCAAAGATTAAGGCCGGTGAATTAAAGATAGAGAAAAAAGAGTTTAATATTAATGATATTTTGGAGTATGTACTCAATGTAAGTGCTACAAAAGCAAAGAAAAACAGTGTGAGACTTGGACTCGATGTATCACATGATGTTCCTGCCAAAATAATTGGTGACTCTTTACGTTTAGGTCAAGTTCTTATAAATTTAATAGGGAATGCAGTAAAGTTTACTCATGAAGGTGAAGTGACTTTAAGTGTTAAAAAAGTATCAGATTTCTTAGATGGAATTAAATTAGAGTTTAGTATCTCAGATACGGGTATTGGGATGACAGAGGAGCAAGTCGGGAATATTTTTCACTCTTATTACCAAGCAGATGATTCAACAAGTAGAAAGTTTGGTGGGACAGGTCTTGGTTTATCTATCTCTAAGGAATTAGTAGAGCTTATGGATGGTGAAATACATGTAAGTAGCAAGAAGGATGTTGGAACTACTTTTAGCTTTACAGTTAGTTTAACCTTAAAAGATCCAGAAAATAAACGCCATTATAGAATTCCTTCATCGTCAATGTTGGGCAAGAGAATTTTAATTGTCGATTCATCAAATAAAAATGTAATTAGCTTAGTAAGTTCACTCGGTTATTTTAATTATATTACACATGCTATCCCTTCATTTGAAGATGCTGTTTTAGATGATACGATTCACTTTGATATTGTCATAATTAATCAATATAATTTAACTCCTTTAGCAATAAAAAATATAGAAATAATGAAAAAAGTGAAAGGGATGAAGTTAGTAGTCTTAAGTGAATTGTATAATGTAATAGATACAAAATTGATTAAAAACTCAAAAGTTGATGCTTTTATACAACTACCAGCGACCCAACAAAGTATTTTAAATATGATTGTAGATCTATATGTAAAAAAGAACTTAGATAAACGATCTCATAAAACTACTTTAAAAGATAAATTAAAAGCAATGGCAAAAAAGAAAATTTTAGTTGCAGAAGATAATGATGTTAATCAAAAAGTTATTTTAGGCTTACTGTTAGGGACGGGAATTGAACTGACTTTTGTAGATGATGGTCAGGAAGCTTTAGATATTGTGAGAAAAGATGTTCATTTTGATCTTATTTTGATGGATATAAGTATGCCAAATATGAATGGATACGAAGCAACAGCTGAAATTAGAAAGAGTAGTAAATATAATACAATTCCAATTTTGGCATTAACAGGAGATGTTAGGGATGAAGCAATTAATAAAGCTATAGTAAGTGGAATGCAAGGGCATATTGGAAAACCTATTATTCTAGATATTTTTTATAAAAAAATATTAGATACTTTACAAGTGAGTAGTTTTCATATTAAAGACAATGAAATAAACAGCACAGGTAAAATGAAAAATGATGATGGTTATAATGAACTCTCATTAAGTGTAGGACTAGCTAGATGTAATGGTGATACAGAATTTTATAGGTCAATATTAATGGATTTTAAAACAATGTATAGTCACTCCTCTACAAGATTAAAATCTTTATGTCTTGATAGTAAATTCAGAGAGGCACGGCGTTTAGCAATGGATATAAAAGATGTTGCATTAAATATTGGTGCATATAACTTATGTGAAAGTGCTGCAACTATGGAATATGAATTTGAAAAGGGTAGTCGAAGTAACTATATCGAGTTTATTTCATCTTACGAATCAGTTCTTGTAAAGTTATTTAAAGAGGTTGATCACTATCTAAAACAAGATAGTTAATCAATAAGATACTTATTTCGAAGTCGTTTAACAGCTCGTAAAAAAGGAGCTGTTAACAACTCATTTTCTCTAATCAAATCTTCAGCTATCTGTAATGAATTTTGTGTAAGTTGTTCTTGAATATTTATGGCACTACGTACTATACGTAGAGCAATGACCATTTCATGAACAGACTCTGGTGGTGTTTTATCATCATCAAGATAATTCATTGATTCCCAAAAAGTATCATTTAGATTTAAATGCTTAAAAATGAGAGTATTAATCTGTGCTGTGCTCATCATAGTATGCATGTTTTCAACATATGAAATATCACGATATTTTTCTAAATCTGCCATAAATTCTTTCTCTTTTTGACTCTGTAAAATATCTTTTGCTATGAGAATCTTACCTGTTTCCATTAAAAATGCTATAGGGGTTAAGCTTCTTGCAACATTTATATCTATGCCCATGTACCATTGAAATATTAATTCACTCTGCATTGTACTGATTCTTGAAAACTCTAAAGTGGATATTCCATAAGGAGAGAGATCTATATCAAAACCTCTATTGACACTTGAAGATAATACAATAGAGCGAATTTGAGTTGAACCAAAAAGAGTAACGGCTTGAAGTATTGAGATAATACTCTTTGAAAATCCATAATAGGGTGCATTTACCTTTGCTAAAATATCAGCTGTAAGAGAAGGGTCTGATTCTATAATTTTTACTATATCATCAATATCTGGATCACCCTCTGCATATAAGGATTCAATTTTTAAAACTGACTCTGGTAGAGGTGGCAGAGAATCAACTCTAGCAATTAATGGAATGTATGACATGATAGTAAGCCTTGGAAATTTTAGATTTCGTATTATAATAGATTAAAGCTAAAACTAAATCAAGTTAGAATTTTGTATAATGATATATAGATAATCTAAGTAGTACGAGCAATCGCATTATTGAGGGTTCTACATATTCAAATTGTGAACTAGTAGTGTTGGTGTGTGTCGGTATAACCGTCTGAGGTTGGGAAATTAATCAAGGAAATACCGCCGTTATCCATCCTCTCTTCACCCAAATTCGGCTCTGAGAACCGAACCAAACGCGAGACGGCTATTTGGGTTATCTAACTTTATAGAAGTATTTATTTAAAAGAGAAAAGTCTTTTAAATAAATACTTTTTTTATTTTATGGAGCAAATATATGAAAATTTTGATTTTAGGTAGTGGTGGACGTGAGTACTCAATAGGTCGTGCAATTAAAAATGAAGAGGAGCAACATGAACTTTATTTTCAACCTGGAAATGGTGCTACAGATAATTTAGGGACAAATATAAATATCAAAGATTATAATGATTTAGCTGTATTTGCAAAAGAGAATGAAATTGAGCTTACAATTGTAGGTCCTGAAGCACCATTAGTTGATGGTGTTGTAGATATTTTTAAAGAACAAGGACTTACAATCTTTGGTCCATCAGCAGAAGCAGCACAGTTAGAAGGTTCAAAAGTTTATATGAAAAACTTTTTAGCGAAATATAATATTCCAACTGCTGCTTACATTGAGTCGGACAGTATTGAAGAGCTCTATAAGTTTACAGATACTCTCTCTACTCCTATTGTTGTAAAAGCTGATGGTTTGTGTGGTGGAAAAGGTGTTATTATAGCTACTAGTCATGATGAGGCTAAAAAAGCTATCGGTGAGATGTTGAGTGGAAAATCTTTTGGAGATGCTGGAAAAAAAGTGATTGTAGAAGAGTTTCTTGATGGTTTTGAACTTTCAATGTTTGCTATATGTGATGGAGATGATTACATCTTACTTCAAGCTGCACAAGATCATAAGCGCATAGGTGATGGTGATACAGGTCCAAATACAGGTGGTATGGGTGCTTATGCTCCAACACCTTTAGTTGATGAAGAGTTGTATCAGAAGGTTAAAGATAGAGTAATCAGACCTACCTTAGATGGTATGAAAAAAGAGGGTGCTCCTTTTGAAGGTGTATTATTTATAGGAATTATGGTAGTAAATGGTGAGCCTATTACACTAGAATTTAATGTACGTTTTGGAGATCCTGAGTGTGAAATACTGATGCCTCTTATGACTTCAAGTGTATCAGAAATGTTTCATAAAGCTGCGACAAACCGATTAGCAGAAATTAAAGTAGAGTTTTCCAAGCAGTATGCAGTTGGTGTAGTTATGGCATCAGCAAATTATCCATACTCCTCTTCAACACCTGCTGAAATCGTTGAAGACGAAGTATTGCATGAAGATATTGAAAAGTACACACATATCTCTTATGCTGGTGTAAGTAAAGAAGATGGCGTTTTATATGCTGATGGTGGACGTGTCTTAGTCTGTGTAGGACTAGGTGATACGATACGAGAAGCTCGAGACCGTGCATATTTAAGATGTGGTCAAGTACATTTTGTTGGTAAGAAAATTCGTACAGATATCGCATATCAAGCTCTTTAGGAGATTATGTATTGAATGAAGAGTTAGAAGAAGCTTTACATCGTGAAGATATAACATTAGCAGATACAAAGAAAAGATCTTTAGCATTTTTTATAGATGAAATGCTTCTTTCATTTATTTTAATAGCAGCTCTTTGGGACTCTTTTGTAAGTGCCACTACGACTGAAGAAATCATAGGATTAACAAATAGTTTTGTTTTTGAATATATGATTATGAAAATTATCTATCAAGCATTTTTTGTTATGCAATATGGAGCAACTTTAGGAAAGATAGCTGTCAAAATCCGAGTAATAGAGATAAAAACATTACAGAATCCTAATGTACTTGTATCCCTCAATAGAGCAATATTTAGAGTCATCAGTGAGATGCTTTTTTATCTTGGATTTTTATGGGGAATGATGAATCCAACGAAACAGACTTGGCATGATCTAACGGCTAAAACTTTGGTTGTAAATGCTTAAAAAACTATGCACTCTTCTTCTACTTTTAACGAGTTTATATAGTGCTGACAAAGTAGAAATTTATGCTGGAAAGTTAGACTCAAAAGATGCAGTAGTCTCAGCTGATGATGGTGTTTCTGTTCTGTATGGAGAGTATATAATAACTTCAGATAAAGCAATTTATAATAGAGCAAGCGGTGACTTAGAACTTACAGGGCATGTTCGTGTGAATAAAGGAAGAGAATATAAGCTCTTAGGGAAGTATGCAAAGATAAATATCGCAAAGAAAAAACGGCTCTTTCATCCATTTTACATGTCAGATAAAGCAACAAAACTTTGGATTAGTGCAGGTGAAGGAAGAACTGATGCCAAAAAACTTGAAATTGATTCTGGTGTTTTAAGTGGCTGTAATCCTGTAGATCCAATATGGCAGATTGAATTTACTTCTTCGGATTATAATTTTTCTGATAAATGGATGAATATTTATAATGCCCGTCTTTATATTGAAGATATCCCTGTTTTTTATACTCCTTATTTTGGTTACTCACTTAATAAAACAAGAAAAACAGGTCTTTTAATGCCCTCTTTTGGATACTCTTCAGATGAGGGTATATACTATGAACAACCCATTTATATAGCGGAACAAAACTGGTGGGATTTAGAATTAAGACCACAAATTCGCACTAAACGGGGTAAGGGTATATATGAAACTTTTCGTTTTGTAGATTCTGCAAATTCTAAAGGGGAATTTAGAGCGGGGATCTTTAAAGAGAAAGATGACTATTTTGATGAGAAGCAACTTACAAATCAGACTCATTATGGATTTCATCTAAAGTATAATAATAATAACTTTTTGAATCAATGGTTTGGGCTAAAACTAGCAGGACAATCTTTAATCTACACAGATATTAATTTTATGAATGATGTAGAGTATCTGAACCTTTCATCAAATAATACACAAGATACAGCGACTGCTACACAAGTACTCTCAAGAGTAAATATGGTTTATAATGCAGATAAACATTATGTTGGAGCATATTTTAAATATTATCAAGACTTGACTATTTCTAATAATGATGTAACATTACAAAAATTACCTACACTTCAATATCATTACTATCTAGATACTTTTTTAGAGGATCATTTACTTTATAACATAGATATTCAAGCTAATAATATTACGAGAATAGAAGGAACAAATGCTGTTCAAACAAATATTAATTTACCTGTAAGATTACAAACTTCTCTTTTTGATGAGTATTTAAATCTTTCATATAAAGCAAATATATATATGCAACACTCTTCATTTTCAAAACAGTCAACAGGAGTAGCTTCACTAGATAGTTTAAATAATGGCTATATTTTAAGAAATTATCATACTCTAGCCGTAAATACACAATTGACTAGAGGGTATGAAGATTTTTCTCATGTGATAGGTTTTGGTATCTCTTATAATATGACGGGAACAGAATCTAAAGATGGATACTATAGTGAAAATGAAGATTTTTGTGCAGATCCTCTTAATAAATTTAATCCGAATGATCCAAGTACATTTAGATGTGAATTTTATAATATATCTCCGGTTCAAGATGAAGCACAGTTAGAGTTTATTCAATATATATACAATGAAAAAGCAGAACAGGTTCTTTACCACAGACTCTCTCAACTTGTATCTAACTCAAAAAACGAAACAAGATATGGAGAGCTTGAAAATGAATTGGATTATTACGTGACAACTTATTTGAACTTTTATAATAATATGTTTTATAATTATAAAGAGCAAAATTTTTCCAAAATTTTTAATAAAATATCTTTAAGTAGATATTCGACTACATTAGCTCTTTCTCATTTATATAAAGATTCTTTTGATTCAGGAGACCCTTTACGCTATACAAGTTATTTAACATCTACGTTAAGCTATACTTATGACAAGCATTATTCATTTAGTGGTTTATATAATTATGATTTTGAAGCACGACAAGCAAAAACTAAAGAGATTGGGTTTATGTATAAAAAAAGGTGTTGGGACTTTGGAATTAGATTGAGTGAAACTAGAAGACCTATTACTACTGTAAACGGTGATTCATTTATAGATGAACGATATCTTTACTTTACAATATTATTGAAACCAATTATGAAAGCAAGGAACAGTTCTGTTTTAACATATAAGTTTCCCCAAGCGAACTAAAGAGGTTAAGGTGCAAAAGTATATAAATATTATTAAAGATAGAGAAGATGCTGCTAGGAAGCTCTTAGATGTGATTCCAATGCATAAGTTTAAAGAGGAACAATGGAATATTGTTGCAGTATCTCGTGGAGGATTCTCACTTGGTACATTTATCAATAAACGATATAAAAATAATTTAGAAATTCTTTTTTTAGAACCTATTATGGCACCCCATAATGCTGAATGTGAAGTTGCTCGGGTAAGTGAAACAGAAGAGATTGTTATTCATGAAAAATTAGTTCAATCTTTTGGGATTCAGTATGATTACATATATGGTGAAGCACATCGTAAACATGAAGAAAATATTTTAAGTCATGTGTATCAATTTAGAAAAGGTCGACCATTCCCTTCGATGGAAAAAGAGGTTGTACTCCTTATTGATGAAGGTAGTGAAACAGGAAGTAAACTCATTACTGCTTTAAAAACAGTTTTAGCACAAAAACCTAAAGCTGTTTATATCGCAGTCCCTGTATTGCCAAGTGATGTGTTAGAACAACTAGAGCCTTTTGTAGATGATATTTTCTTTTTACATGATATAGAAGACTATGTGGAAACTTCACTTTACTATGAAAAGTTAGAACAATTAAATGATGAGATGATAGAAAAATTAATAGAGGAAAACAGATGAAATACGATGTAAGTTTAGAGTTAGAAAATAGAGAAGAGTCATACTCTTTTGGAGATGTTGCAAAACAAGCAAATGGTGCATGTTGGATTAAGTCAGGAAAGACAGTTATACTTGCAACAGTAGTAATCGATGAAACAGAGATAGTAAAAGATAACTT
>JAMORO010000056.1 GCA_027063505.1 Sulfurimonas sp. | reverse complement strand
ACTCTCATGGGATGAGCAACAAGTGTTAGAAAAACTAGCACCTCAAACACTTAAAGTTCCAAGTGGCTCAAACATCTTTATAGACTATAGCGACATCAAAAAACCTGCACTACATGTAAAGATACAAGAGATGTTTGGGCTAGAAGAGACACCGAGGATACTTAACAACACGATAGCCCTTCAGATACAACTCCTCTCTCCTGCCATGAGACCCATACAGATAACATATGACCTCAGTAGTTTTTGGAAGAACTCGTATGCTGAGGTGAGAAAAGAGCTTCGAGGAAAGTATAAACGCCATTACTGGCCAGAAGATCCTTATGAAGCTATAGCTACGAAAAAAACGAAGAAGCATATGATGGTGAGCCAAAAGAGTGAGTAATCCCAAACACTTTGCTATAATGTCACTATGAAAAATAGCACGGCAATAGCAATAGGTGGATTTGATGGAATGCACATCGGACATCAGGCACTTTTTAATGAACTTGGTGAGTATGGTACTATAGTAGTTATAGAGACAGGGTATGCAAACCTTACACCTAAAAACCATCGTGAAAAATTTAGTGATAAACATATACTCTATTTGAAGTTAGAAGATATTCGACATCTTGATGGAGTTGCATTTTTAAACTTTCTTCAAGTGAAATTTCCAAAACTTCAAAAGATAGTAGTGGGGTATGATTTTCATTTTGGAAAAGATAGAAAGTACTCTTTTAATGATCTAAAAAACCTTTTTGATGGTGAGGTTATTATAGTTGATGAGGTGTGTCATAATAAAGACTCTATACACTCACATAAGATCCGACAAAAACTGCAACTTGGTGACATAAAAGGAGCCAACGAGTTTCTCGGACATAACTATACTATAGAGGGAAAACTGATTAAAGGACAGGGAATAGGGGCAAAAGAGTTAGTCGCTACCATCAATGTAGAAGCACCTGACTTTTTGACTCCTAAAGAGGGTGTATATGCTACACTCACACGGATAGATAACGATGAACACTTTCATCCGAGTGTCAGTTTCTTAGGTCACCGAGTTACAACAGATGGGAGTTTTGCTATAGAGTCGCACATACTTGATGGAGAGGTGCTTTGTGAAGAAAAAGCAGACATTCGCTTTGTGTCATTCCTACGTGAAAATGAGAAGTTCGCGAGTTTAGAGTTACTCAAAGAGGCTATTAAAAAAGATATAGCTAAAGCGAACCAAGAGTTACAAAGATTACAATTATAAAAGAGAGAAAATGCCAAGAATATACCTAGATGAAAAAGAACCAATCCACTTTAAATTTGAACAAAATCAAGATGATTTTATTGTTGATGAGGTAGGACTAAAGTGGAAGGGAAGTGGAAACTTTACCATCTACCATATCAAAAAAGTAGAGATGACTACATGGGATATGATAGCTGCATTTGCAGAGTTTTTAAATATAAATGCAGAGAAGATAGGTTATGCAGGGCTTAAAGATAAGCATGCGACTACTACTCAGTATATCTCTATAGAAGCGAGATATGAAAAAGAGATAAAAAGATTTAAACATAAACAGATAAAGATTCTAAGTACTACTCGCCACTCTCACTCTATACGTATGGGTGATTTAGTTGGAAATAGATTTAGAATAAACCTCTTTGAAGTAAACCAGATTCAAGCAGGACAGATAGAAAAACTAGCACGAAAAAGTGAAAAACTTGGACTTCCTAACTACTTTGGCTATCAGCGTTTTGGTCGTGATGGAGACTCTGTCGAGCAGGCTAAAAAGATGATAGAGGGTGATCTTCACATCGAAGATGCAAAACTCAAAAAGTTTTTAATCTCTATCTACCAAAGTACTCGTTTTAACGACTGGTTAGAGGAGAGAGTTCAGATGAGTAGAGATGAAAATAACAATAAGTTTCTACTTTTAGAGGGTGACTTGTATAGTGATTCTAAGGGAAAACTCTTTACTCCAAAGACACCACAACAGAAAGATTTTGAAGCACATAAGGTTGTACCAACAGGTCTTTTATGTGGTCGTGGTGTTTATCGCTCTCGTGGGAAAGCGGGAGAGATAGAAGCAAAACATGATGATGGTTTTCTTTATGACAAAGGACTTCGTCGTGATGCTATTATCTTCCCAAAAGATATAGAGATGAAGTACACAAAAGGCTTTGAAAAAATGGAGATAGCGTTTACTCTACCAAAAGGCTCATATGCTACTGTCTTTTTAGAAAACATAGCTAGTAAAGAGTTTAAAGCTAAAAAGGTTAAAAAACCGACTAAAAAGTAGGACTAGTATGGTTGAACTACACAGTGATAGATGAGTTTAAAGATGCTAAAGCTGGAAGTCTCTATGTTTGACTTACAGCTTCGAACAACTGCATATACTGCAGCACATTAACTTTATAATGATATTTTATCAGTAGAAAGTTTACTGATAAAAACCACTGTCTGGTAACTTCCCACCAATTGTTTTAGGATTATTATTTTTCAAAATCTCAAAGAAAAATTCTAAGTCTTTTTGAGCATCTTTTGCACTTATATCATCAAGTTGAACATAGCTTAAACTATCTTCAACCGCTTCAGGCATAAGCATAGGAATATATTTGTTTGCTAAAACGCCAGCTTCTTTTGGATGAGTTTTATACCATTTAAGAGCTTTTGAGTACTCTTCGTTAAATCTTTTTATGAGGTAAGGATCTTTTTGTCCTATAACTGCCATTCCCGCTTGAGGAATTTTACCCTCTACTTTAAAGACTTCTCCCCACTCTTTTTGAAGGTCTGAACTTCTATATAAATCAGGTGCAATAAGTTTGAGTGGAAAGGAGTTTGTCTTTCTAAGAGCCATAGAGATGGCAGGTTCAGCTAAAAGTGCATGATCAACTCTTCTCATAACAAGCATCTGCATAGCATCTATAGGGGATCCAACATAACGAAGTTTAAAATCTTTCTTAGGGTCTAAACCTTGTTTTTTAACAATCTCTTCAAAAACTATGTCTGGCATATCAGCACGAAAGGGCATTGCTATTTCACACCCTTTAAAGTCAGCAAGAGTTTTTTTTGTTTTATCTCTTGTTATCATTCCTAAAATTCCCCATACAGAGACATTGAGAAGTTGCATATCAACACCTTTGTTATAAAGGTTTGCTGCTACATTTGTAGGAACAGCTATAAAATCTGCTCGTCCTCTGAGTGTTAAAGCACGGAGTTCATCTGGAGATTTCCACATTACAAACTTTACCTCTTTAGCAACATCATTTAAGGCTCCTGTCTCTATCATTCTTAAAAGGGGATGACTTACAGATGCCATAGGACCACTGAGTACTATGGCATCAACTTTTTTTATCTCATTTGCTTGCATTGAAAATGCAAGTGCTATTATCAATAATATTTTTTTCATAAAACTGCCTTTGCTACTTTAAAGATTTGTTTTTGAGAAACTTCTCTATGTCTCATTGAGACAATTTTTATAACTGAACAGAGCATACCTTTTGTTTCTGCATATCCTGATGTTCTCACTAAACTCTCTATTTCTGATTTTAACTCTATATCTGACATTTTTATTCCTTTAAAATAAATACCCAAGTCTAAAAACAAATCTCTGTTTTTCAAGTGGTTGGTACTCTGCAACATTGTAGTGTGCTAAGAACGAAACACCTACACCTACATGAACTTTTGGTTTTCCAAATGGTACAAACTCTATCTCTGGCGTTACATACCCAACTGTTCCACTAAATGCTTTAAATGGTAGTTTTGAACGAAGAATTGGGTTTGTATCCTCTCCCATATCTGTGTCACTATTGTATTTACCATTATATTCAATCCCTAAATTGATTTTATCTGTAACAGCAGCTGTAAAAGAGAGGTCATAACTGAGTTCATTTCCAAAGTCATAGTTGTTTTCCGCTTTTGGTCTATATGTATACATAGTATTAAAATCTACTCTCATATCATCTGTAATGAGTTTTGAGACACCTACTTCTGCCTTGTACTCAAATGCACCTGTACCCATCTGTGTAGGAAGAGGAGTGTTTGTATTTTGTGCAAAAGGTGGCGCTTTTTTAAAGCCATTATCAGTTGAGCCTGTTGGGAGTTTTACTCCTGCACCGATTGAAAGCTGATATCCATACTCTTTCATTGGCAGAATTACATATCTTCCCATTACAAGCATATCACCTATGCCTTTGTTATCAATAGCAACACTGTTTGACCCAAGTTGTGCAGTTGCTTCTATCTGTTTATATGGAAGAGCAACTCTCACATCGAAGTTTTTACTGACTCCATATCTTAAAACAAGAACAGTGACATTTGCTGTTGCATCAAGGTTTTGTTGGTTAGGCACCTCTTTTGTCCCATTGTACATACTATTTCGAGTCATATAAATATGTTTAAGACCCATTTTTAGTTTTGACTCTGGCAGAGTCATAGCCCCACCTTTAGAGTTTATGCCAGGTAATACTTGAGCTTGAAGTAAAACTCCACCTATCAAACTTGCAATTACTACTTTTTTCATCTTTTTCCTTCTGATAATGATTTTCAATACGGAACTTTAACACTCTTTTTCTTTAAAAGATATTAAATCAATAATAATTATCAGTATAAGTAAAAAACAGGTTTACTGAACAAACATATAACTGATAACGAGTATCATTTTAAATCCTATCTAAGAAACAATCTGCAATAATTCCAAAAATCTAAATGATATTAATTATTAAATTTAAAATGAGAAGATAACTTATATGGATAAATTGCAAAAGTGTATAGAGACTAAAAGAGTTAATAACTCACAAAGTAGAGAAATAATATATAAAATTCTCTGTAATAGTAATGAGTGCTTAAGTGTGTCAGATATTCTTCATTTATCAGACAATGAATATCCGAAAAAAATATCTATCAATACTGTTTACAGACATCTCAGATTTTTAATGGATTGTGAGCTTATATTTACAATTCAA
>JAMORO010000055.1 GCA_027063505.1 Sulfurimonas sp. | reverse complement strand
ATTAAAGATATAATCTAAAAAAATTTCATACACTTTTGAGGTACTTATGGATTATAAAGACACACTACTTTTACCAACGACTAGTTTTGCAATGCGCGGAAACTTAATAAACAACGAACCAAAACGTTATGCTGCATGGGATGCAGAGAAAGTTTACGAGAAGATGAAAGCAAACCGTAAGGATGCTCCAAAGTTCACACTTCACGATGGTCCTCCCTATGCAAATGGTCATATTCATATCGGTCATGCACTGAACAAAGTCCTCAAAGACATTATTATTAAGCACAACTATTTTAACGGTAAGTCTGTGCGTTTTACTCCGGGTTGGGATTGTCACGGTCTACCGATAGAACAACAAGTTGAGAAAAAACTTGGTGGGAAAAAGAAGAAAGAACTTCTTGAAACTGCAGAGATTCGTAAACTTTGTCGTGAACATGCTGCAAAATTTGTAGATATTCAAAGAGATGAGTTTAAAACTCTTGGTATCATCGCTGACTGGAATAACCCTTATGTTACTATGGACTACAAGTTTGAAGCAAACATATACCGTACACTTGCTAGTGTTGCAAAAAAAGGTCTTTTAGTAGAGCGTTCTAAACCCGTATTTTGGTCATGGGCTGAGAGAACTGCATTGGCTGAAGCTGAAGTTGAGTATGAGGACAAAGAGTCTCACTCTATCTTTATCGCATTTGAGTTAGATGATGCGGCAAAAGCAAAACTAAACATCACAGGCAAAGCAGCTCCAGTTATCTGGACTACAACTCCTTGGACTATTCCAGCAAACAGTGGTATATCTATGAATCCAGAAGAAGAGTATGTTCTTACAGATACAGGTTACATCGTAGCAAAAGAGCTTTTTAACTCTATGGTTGAAGAGGAAGTGATAAGTGGAAAAGTTGTTCAAACTTTTAAAGCTACAGACTTTGAAAACACTAAAGCAATAAACCCACTAAATAAACGTGAATCTCGCATCATCCTAGGTGAGCATGTACTTATGGATAGTGGTACAGGTTGTGTACATACTGCTCCAGGACACGGTGAAGATGACTACCGTGTTGGACTTCTTTATGACTTAGAAGTTGTTATGCCTGTTGATGAGACTGGTTGTTTTGATCAAACTATCATTCGTGATAGTCTGATTCCAAATGCAGAGGAGTTTCTAGGTCGCCATATCTTTAAATCTAATGATGACTTAATAGAGCTTATGGGTGATGCAGTACTTAAAGTGAGTAAATTTACTCACTCATACCCACACTGTTGGAGATCTCATACTCCTCTTATCTTTAGAGCAACGAGACAGTGGTTTATCTCTGTTGATGGAACTCCGGAGGGTCAAAATGAAACACTTAGAGAAAATGCTCTGAGTGAAGTAGAAAAAACTCTTTTCATCCCTGAGACTGGTCGTAAACGTCTTACTTCTATGGTTGAGAATCGTCCTGACTGGTGTATATCTCGTCAACGTGACTGGGGTGTTCCTATCGCTTTCTTTAGAGTTAAAGCAACTGGTGAAGTTATTTTCGATGAAAAAGTGCTTAACTATACAGCGATGATTTTTGAGATGCAAGGAAGTGATGCTTGGTACTCAATGCCAACAGAACACCTACTCTACCCTGGTGCTGGTTATAAAGCTGATGAAGTAGAAAAAGTAACGGACATCTTAGATGTATGGTTTGACTCAGGTTCTACTTGGAACTCAGTTATCAAGTCTCGTAACTATGATGCTGGTGAGTACCAAGCAGACCTTTATGTAGAGGGTTCTGACCAACACCGTGGTTGGTTCCAGTCTTCACTTTTCCTCTCTTGTGCAGTTGAGCATAAAGCACCATATAAAGGTGTTCTTACTCACGGTTTTACAGTGGATGACAAAGGCGAGAAAATGTCTAAGTCTAAGGGTAACGTTATCGCTCCTGAGAAAGTTCTCAAAGAGTACGGAAGTGAAATCCTTCGTCTATGGGTAGCTTCATCTGATTACCAAGGGGATCTTAAAATCTCTCAAGGAATTTTAAAACAGATCTCAGAGAACTATAGAAAACTAAGAAATACATTTAGAATTATGCTTGCAAACATTAACGACTTAGAGACACTTACTCCATACGAAGAGATGGGTGAGCTTGATAAGTGGATACTTGATGTAAGTGCTAGTGTATTTGCTGAAGTTCATAAAGCATTTAGCGAGTATAACTTTGTAAACGGTATGAGTACACTTAACAACTATATCGCCAATGAGTTAAGTGGTATGTATATCGACATGACAAAAGATAGTCTCTACTGTAATGCTAAAAACTCTAAACGTAGAATGGCAAGTCAGAGTGCAATGGCAATGATTACAAAATCACTTCTACTCCTTATGGCTCCAGTTCTTACTTATACTTGTGATGAGATCATAGAGCATGCACCAGCTGTTGTTAAGGGTGATGCTGAGTCTATCTTTGACCTTGTATATACTCCAATAGTTACAGGCGAGTCAAACTTTAACGCAGAGTACATGACTAAAGCTCGTGAAGGTTTTGGAAGTGTTGTTGATGGTCTTAAGAAAGAGAAAACAATCAAGTCTACTCTTGAGTTAGTTATCTACACTGAGTCTAAAGTAGCACTTGATTTAGATGCTACTGATGCTGAAGATTGGTTCGTGGTATCTGGTGTTTTTGAAGATAAACCAGAAGAAGAGATTCTTGGTTCATTCAAAGTAGATGAAGACACTTTCACTATAGCAAAAGCAACTGCACACAAATGCCCACGTTGTTGGAAATTCCAAGCTGAGAAAGAAGAGTCTACTTGTAAACGCTGTGAAGAGGTAGTTAGTGCCTAACTTCGCAGAACCAGTCTCATTTACATTTATAGCAATAAGTATCGCTGTGATATTTGCCTTTGTGGGACTTGGTATACTACTTGTAAAAAAATTCAAGTAGTTCTCATCCCTCTAAACTAATCAACAGTTTCATCATTAAAAGAATGAAAGTAATGAGCTATCAAGAACTTGTGAAGATATATCAAACTTTAAAGCTTTTTTAACTTAAAAGTATCCAACTATAAATAGCAGTTATCCCTAAAGTATACATAGCTAAAAGCCAGACATTTCTAGGGTTTCCTGAGAGTTTTGGTGTCTTAATCTCTGAGACATTAAGTATGGCAAGTGAAACACCACTTATATATAAAACAGTTGTGAACGTTCCATGACTCACAAAACCCTCTAATAAAAATATAGAAACTAAAATCAAACTATTATTATCTAATGCTAATCCTGTGTAGTGTTTTCCTCCTGCTAAACCATAAGTACTAAAGTAGCTTAATCGAATCGCTGCAGCAGCGACCATAACAAATGCTCCTATTAAGAAGAGTGGCTCAAATTTACCATAACTTAAAAGTAAGATAGCCGGAGTCACACCATAACTCACTATATCTATAAGTACATCAAGTTGTCCTCCAAACTTTGCATCAGTTGGCGTTCGCCCTTTGAGTCTTCGTGCAACAAGCCCATCAGCCCAATCAAAAGCAACTGCCCAAACCATACCAATCATACTTAGAGCATAAATACCCTCGATGGCATAATAGATAGCAAGTAGTGTACAAGCTAGTCCTGAGAGTGATAAAAGGTTTGGAATATCTTTGATATAAAATAAAATAGTGGGTTGTTGTAACTTTTCGTGTACTGTAGTCTCTGTTGACATTTAAATTCCTTATTTTTAAGTATTTTGTAATTCTTTTTTCAGTATAGCATAAATTTCAGTATAAAAGGGTATTATGAATAAAATAAATATTACTTAAGGAAGTAAATCATGACTGTATATACCGTTGGTACTTTTGACTTGTTACATATTGGTCATTTAAACCTCTTAGAATACTGTAAAACATTGGGCGATAAGTTTATAGTAGGGGTTGCTTCTGATGAAGTTGTCGCTTCATATAAAAGAAATGTGCCTGTAATTCCATTAGCAGAGAGAATGCGAATGTTAAAATCTTTAGAGTGTGTAGATGAAGTTGTCTCTTATGATCAACTTGAATATGTGACTCAATGTAAGGCAGTAGATGCTGATATTTTTGTGATTGGAGAAGATTGGGGAGATAAACCTCATAATATCGCTGTAGAGGAGTATCTCAAATTAAAGGGTGCAAAAATAGTACAAGTAAGTTACAATCCTCAAACTTCATCTACAAAAATTAAACAGAATGTTATAGCACAGACTCATAAAGGCAAATATCTGGTACATGATGTTGCATAAAACATGTATACTTCATATCACTTAGCTCTTCCCATCTTCGCAAAATAGCGTTGATGATACTCTTCTGCCCTATAAAACTTTTCAGCATTAACAATAGTTGTCTTTACTTTATAGTCATAAATATCTAAACTTTTTATCTCTTCTAAGATAGCTTCAGCACTTCTCTTTTGCTCAGGAGTATGATAAAAGATAGTAGATCGATACTTATACTTTGTTCCGGGGATAGTTGAAGGGTTATGCAGACTAAAAAAAGCTACTAGGAGTTTTTGATAACTGAGTTGTGCTTCATCATAAATAACTTGTACGACTTCTGCATGACCTGTTGTGTCACTCATAACATCTTCGTACTCTGGATTTTTCATTCTTCCACCCATGTACCCTACTTCTGTAAAAGTTACACCCTTTACTTTTAAAAACTCCTCTTCTACACCCCAAAAACACCCTGCTGCAAATGTTGCTATGCTACTTTTCATATAGAACATCCCTCCTAATAATATACTTTGTACCAGAGAGTATCTCCTTTGAGGCATGTAGGCAGTGTAAAGGGTGTGTTCCATGAGGAAAGCACAAAACGCCACCTAGAAGAGTTCTTTCAAGTAGTAGTATAAAAATAACTTCATAGTGGCTTAAAAGATTAAGAATTTGAAAAGTACCAGGAACAGCATCAACCTCTTTTCTATACATCTCACCGCTATACTCTTCTGCCAAGCTTACAGCATTCTCTTTTTCACAAGCCCAAGTCTCAATGGTAGGATTCTCTGCACCCCACTCATAAGCAACTATGTAAAAATCATCTATAGATTTTTTATTCAAAAAATACCTCTTTAGTTGTCATTACAACAAATCATTAATATGATTTTAACGTATCTTTTTGGAGGGAGAAAAAACTAGCAAATTTTAACATGAAATATTTCGTTAATACTCCTTAAATCTACATTTTGCTATAATCACCTCAATTTATAAAAAGATAGGAAATTTAGTGATTACATTAAAAGAAGCCCTTACACTTAGTACAGAAGAATTAAACAAATTTAAAGATGAATTAAAAGCTAAAATAGAAGCTAATCCAGCTCTCAATGCATATATAGATGTAAATAGTGTTGGAGAGGGTGTGCCTATTGCCATTAAAGATAACATTCAAGTAAAAAACTGGTCTGTTACTTCTGGTTCTAACATCCTTCAAGGCTATATAGCTCCTTATAATGCTACCGTTATTAACAAGCTTACAGATGCAGGTCTTTCTCCTTTTGGAAGAGTAAATATGGACGAGTTTGCCATGGGATCTACAACAGAGTCTAGCTTTTATGGTAAAACTCTTAACCCTGTAAATGCAGAACATGTACCGGGTGGTAGTTCTGGTGGTAGTGCTGCTGCTGTCGGTGCTGGTCTTGCCATCGCTGCACTTGGGAGTGATACTGGTGGATCTATCCGTCAACCTGCAGCATTTTGTGGAATAGTTGGAATGAAACCAACTTATGGTCGTGTTTCTCGTTACGGTTTAGGTGCTTATGCTTCATCTCTTGACCAGATAGGACCAATGACGCAAAATGTTGAAGATGCTGCTATCCTTTATGACATTATCAGTGGTTCAGATGTGAAAGACTCTACAAATGCTGGGATGGATGACAAAGTCACACCTCAGTTAAATGCCGATAGAAAGCTTACTATCGCTGTTTTACCTAAGTACTTAGAGAGTGCTAGTCAAGACATTAAAGTTGCTTATGAAAAAGCTATCCAAGCACTTAAAGCACAAGGTCACACTATAGTAGAACGAGAGATGATGGATGCGAAGTTTGACATCTCAGCTTACTACATCACAGCCACAGCTGAGGCTACAACAAACCTTGCTCGTTATGATGGTATCCGTTATGGAAACCGTGTTGAAGGGAAGAACCTTGAGGAGACTTTTATCAAGACTCGTAGTGAAGGTTTTGGCGATGAAGTAAAACGCCGTATTATGCTTGGAAACTTTGTACTCTCAAGTGGTTACTATGAAGCATACTATGTAAAAGCACAAAAAACTCGCCATATTATTAAAGATGAGTACAACAAAATCTTTGAAGATGTAGACCTCATTCTCTCTCCTGTAGCACCAACTGTAGCACCAAAGTTTGGTGAACTTGCGACACCTATGGAGATGTACCTTAGTGATATCTACACTATCAGTGTAAACCTTGCCGGACTACCAGGACTCTCTCTTCCTATTATGAAAAATGAAGAGGGTATGCCTGTTGGACTACAACTCATAGCAAAAGCCTATGATGAGCAGACTCTTTTTGATGGTTCACTTTCACTTGAGCGTGAAATAGGCTACAAAGTTTAGGCTTTGTAACCTACTACTTAACTCTTTCTTTTCTTTATATATATTAATAAAAGTTATTTATTATCCTTAAATCTATGCCATTTGATGTAGTCAAAATAGATGGTAGTTTTGTAAAAGATATGCACGAAGACCCAACAGATAGAGCTGCTATAAAATACATACATGAGATAGCAGAACTCAACAAGCAAGAGACAGTCGCTGAATATGTTGAAACACAAGAGGATGTAGATGCTCTTCGTGAGATAGGAATAACTTATGGACAGGGGTATTTTCTCGGAAAACCTAAGCCATTAAACGATTGGCTTTAACTCTTTTTTAGCACAAAAAAGGTATAATCCACAAATTTTAAAAGGATGACCATGAGAATTCGTAAACGCGCCCTAACATTTGAAGATGTACTTTTAGTACCTCAATATTCCGAAGTTCTTCCAAAAGAAGTATCACTAGAAACAAAACTCACAAAAAACATTAGCCTTAAAATACCTATGGTATCTGCGGCAATGGACACAGTTACTGAGCATCGTGCTGCTATCGCAATGGCTAGACTTGGTGGTATCGGTATCATCCATAAAAATATGGATATCGAAACACAATGTAAACAAGTTACAAAAGTTAAAAAATCAGAAAGCGGTATCATTATTGACCCAATTTTGGTACACCCTGATGCTACTCTAGCAGATGCGGAACTCTTAATGAAAGAGTACAAAATATCTGGTGTTCCAGTTGTAGATGGTCACAATAAACTGCTTGGTATTCTTACAAACCGTGATATGCGTTTTGAAAAAGATATGCGTAAACTTGCAAGTGAAGTTATGACAGTTATGCCTCTTATCACGGCAACGAAAGGTATCAGTCTTGATGAAGCTGGTGATATCATGCATAAAAACAAGATAGAAAAACTACCTATTATTGATGAAGAGGGATTTTTAAAAGGTCTTGTTACTATTAAAGATATCAAAAAACGTATTGAGTATCCACACTCGAACAAAGATGCTTTTGGTCGTCTTGTTGTTGGTGCTGCTATTGGTGTTGGTCAGTATGACCGTGCTAAAGCACTTGTTGATGCTGGTGTTGATGTTTTAGTTCTTGACTCTGCACATGGTCACTCAAAAGGTATTTTAGATACTGTTCGTAAAATTAAAGAGACAATGGAAGTAGATATTATCGCTGGAAACATTGCAACTTCTGAAGCTACACTAGCACTTATCGAAGCGGGTGCAGATGCAGTTAAAGTTGGAATAGGACCTGGTAGTATCTGTACTACTCGTATAGTTGCAGGTGTTGGTGTACCACAGATCTCTGCTATTGATGAGTGTGCTGAGGCTGCTCGTCCACATGGTGTTCCTGTTATCGCTGATGGTGGGATTAAGTACTCTGGAGATATCTCTAAAGCTCTTGCTGTTGGTGCTAGCTGTGTTATGGCTGGTTCACTCCTTGCGGGTACTGAAGAGTCTCCAGGTGAGACTATCATGTTCCAAGGTCGTCAGTACAAATCATACCGTGGTATGGGAAGTATTGGTGCTATGCAAAAAGGTTCTAATGATAGATACTTCCAAGAGGGAACTGCAGCTGATAAACTCGTTCCAGAAGGGATAGAGGGTCGTGTACCTTTCCGTGGTTCTATCGCAGGAATCGTTCACCAAATGATGGGTGGACTTCGTGCATCTATGGGTTACTGTGGTAGTGAAACTATCGAGATGTTCTGGGATAAAGCTGAGTTTGTAGAGATCACTTCTGCTGGTCTTAAAGAGTCTCATGTTCATGATGTTATCATCACTCAAGAAGCTCCAAATTATCATGTGTAACTAATCTATGAGTGAAGTAATATATGCAGGATTTTGGATTCGGTTTCTTGCTTCACTTTTAGATACAATCTTTCTTGCTCTACCAGTTGCAATTGTCATCTACTTTCTCAGTGATGGCAACTGGTTTGACTTCTCACAGTATCAACAAAATGTTATGATGGCTATGAGTGGTAATGCTCATGCACTCGACTCACAACCTACAACTTCACTCAAATGGGAACTCTTTTTTGAGGTTTCAGTACTACTGGTTACTATGCTTTTTTGGAAAAAATGGCGAGGGGCTACACCGGGAAAAAGATTTGTAGGTATTCATATAGTAGATGCAAAAACGCATAAAGAGCTTGACAACCAACAGGCTATTATCCGCTCTTTTGGCTATATCGCCTCTACGTTTTCATTTCTTATTGGTTTTCTCATGGTAGCGTTTAGAAAAGATAAACGAGGTCTCCATGATTTACTTGCGGGGACTATGGTTGTATATAGTCAACAACCTTAGACTCAGTCACTACAGTTTTAATAAAATCCACAACTTTAACATGTGCAGGATGTACTGCATAACTCGCTAAATCCTCTTTTGTTTTAAATGTAGAGTATAAAGAGAGATCCATAGCACGATCAGCCATGTCAAAATTTATTCCGACCTCTATTGAGATTAGCTCATCTATCTTCTTTGGGAGTTGTTCTAAAATTGCTCTTACTTTTACAAGATTTGATTGTTTATCTTCTTCTTTAAATTTAAACATTACTATATGTACTATCATAATTTATTCCTTATAATTTTTAGGAATTCTAGCGTAATTTAAATCGCTTTAAGTAAAGATGGTAAATCTTTTAACTTCTCTATCTTATAACTCGCCTTAGAAAAATCATGTGTTGCGGTAAAGGCATTAGCGACAACTGCACACTCTATACCTGCATTAAAAGCAGAACTAACTCCTCTTTGTGAGTCCTCTATAACTAAACACTCACTTTTTGTAGCTCCAAACTTTTGCATCCCTGCAAGATAAGGATCAGGATGTGGTTTTGAGCGAGGATAATCCTCTACACAAAGCACAAAATCCATATAGTTTGTTATACCCATTTTAGAGTGAATCAGTTCAAAATCAACACGTCGTGAAGTTGTAACTATACCCATCTTATAATTTTTGGAGAGTCTCTCTAAAACATCACAAACACCATCTATCTCTATCTTTTCATTCTCTATAAACTCTCGGTAGTAGATATCTCGCTGTTTACGTTTAGTATCTATATCTTTCTGCTTGATACCTGCTCTCTTAGCAACTTCCCAAGCAGTCCCTCCGCGAGCCATAATCTCCATATAGGTATTAAAAGAGAGTTCAAGACCAAACTCTTTGAGCGCTTTGACATTTGCCTTAAAGTAGTAGGGCTCAGTCTCCACTAAAACGCCATCATTATCAAAAAGCAGATACTTTTTTTTCACTATAAAATCCCCTTCCAAAAGTACTCAGCAATCGTTACAATAGCAATAACACCTATTATATTAAGTACAATACCATATCGCATCATATCTTTTACATTTATCGCCCCTGTACTCATAGCTATAGCGTTTGGTGGTGTAGCTATGGGAAGCATAAAAGCATAACTAGCACAGAGTGTTGCAACCATCATAAAGAGTGTTGTATTTACTCCTGCAAGTTCTGAGACAGAGTAGATTACGGGAAGCATTATAGAGATCATTGCTACATTTGAGGTTACCTCTGTTGTAAAAGTAATAAGGAGTGCAACACTAAGGAGTAAGAGTAAAGGTGGTAGATGTGTAATACTGACAAGATACGAAGCGACTTCATCAGCAAGACCTACCGTTCCAAAAGCTTTGGCAATAGAAAATCCAGCACCAAAGAGTAAAATTATCTCATACGGAATCTTTCCATTATCCTCTTTCCAGTCTAAAATATTCAAAGGCGGCATAAAAAGGAGTAGTCCAAAACCTAAAAGAATTCCAGTTTCACTTAGTCCTAGGCCACCCCAATAGGGTTTAATAGAAGCATTAACAAGGAGTAAGCCTATAAGACTTAGCAGAATCGTAACTACTTTTTTCTGTTGTGCATCAAGAGATTTACTCTCTATTGTATGTGTTATCTCTATATCTTTTGTCCCAAAGGAGAGTAGAAAACTCATACTTACTATCATAAAAAGAACCAGAGGGGCAACCATATACATCCACTGAAAAAAGGGTACCAACTCTAAACCTTTATCTTCCATAATTCCTAAAAGCACTAAGTTTGGTGGTGTTCCTATGGGTGTAAGTATTCCCCCTATATTTGCCCCATATGCGATGGCTAAAGCAAAACGCATCTTCAGTCTCATATGGTCTGTTAAAAAGATAGCGATAGAGATAAGAAGAAGTGTTGTTGTTGTATTTGAGAGAATAGAACTCAATAATGCTGATGTAAATGAGAGTGAAAATATCATACCACGAGCAGTAGAGGGAAAAATTCCTAATATTTTGTTAGATATATAGATATGTAATTTTGTCTTCTCAACACCAATAGCGAGTAAAAATCCTCCTAAAAAAAGAAAGATGATAGGATGCGCATAGTTTACTGCTGTCGCTTTTGTATTTATAATCTCTAAAGCAGGAAAAAGAATGATAGGAAACAGTGAGACTACACCAAGAGGCAGAGCCTCATTTGTCCAGAGAGTTACAAGCAGTGCAATCACTCCCAAAAGAGAGCTTTGTGTAGTGTTAAAGAGTGTACTACTGAGAAAAAAAACAGAAAAACCTATTATAACTCCAAGAGCAATTTTTAGAACTTGTGCTTTCACCTTAAAACTCCATCTCACAAAATAGAGGTCGATTTTTAGGATCATGTACTTGACATCTCTCTTGTAAAACAACTAAATTCTTATAAAGTTTTGACTCCCTATCCAAACAACGAGTCAGTAAATCCTCTAGTAAATGACCATAAGCAAGAACATCTAACCTTTCATGTTTTTCACTCCCTACATCATAAAAACTTGCAGCTCCAAAGTCACCTAAGTAGGCATTATCTTTTTGGTTATAGAGTATGTTGTGAGCATAAAGATCTCCATGTACGATTCCTTTAGAGTGAAGATGTCCTGCCGCACCTGCGATAGACTTTGCAATGACTAAAATCTCTTCACAACTGAAACTACTATCTTCTTCATAGGTATCTCTTGTACAGGTCTCAAAGTTTGGAGGGTTTCCAAGAGTGATATACTCTTTAGAGATGTACTCTAAAATAAGCCCAAGATGTTTATGTTCTACTCTTGCTAAAACTTTTATGAGGTTTGGATGCTCTCCTGCCATCATACAAGCATTCATCTCATCTTTAGCATAGCCATCACTTGTAACTGCACCTTTAAAAAGTTTTACAGCTACGAGACTCTTAAAGAGTGGAGAGTGTGCTCTGTAGATCTTACCAGATGCACCCTCCCCTAAAAGAGTATCAAGCTCTATATCTTTATAAGCAACTACTTTTAAACTGCTCTCTTTAGAGATACTGCAGGGATTACCACTAAATGCGAACCATGCAAGTTTTGGTAAAGTAAAGAGCCACTCAGGAATCTCCTCTAACTTATTTGCAGAGAGACGAAGAAGTTCTAAGTTTTTACATTCTTTCATACTATTTGGTAGTGATTTTAGTCTATTACCTGCTACAGCAAACTTCTGTAGTTTATGAAGTTTTCCAATAGAGAGAGGAAGTGCAGTAAGTCTATTTTCAGTTAAGATCAACCAGCTTATACTTAAGGGTAAGATATCTTCATCAAACACAGTTATAGCGTTTGACTTAAACCCAAGCATATAAAGATTGGAACATGCTTTAAAAACATCAGGAATTTTCTCAAATCTATTTTGTGAGAAAAATGCAATCTTTAACTTTTTAAATCTACTTAAGTCTGGTAAATCACTTAAAAGATTACCACTAAGATCTAAAAGTTCTAAACTATCACACAGGCTAAAAAGTTCCTCTGGAAACTCCAAAAGCCTCTCTTGAATTTTTAACTGTTTACTACCCTCTAATTTCCCAGAACGAAGTTCCTCTAAAGTATGTATCATTTTGAGAGTAGATCTTTAAGTGAAGCGAGTGGAGATTTTCCCTCTAACATCTCATATACCTCTTTTGCTATTGGCAGATATAAATCACCCTGTTGTGAGAGCTCATGAAGGGCATAAGTAGTACCTATCCCCTCTGCTACTTCTCCTAACTCTTCAAGTATCTCAGATTGAGACTTTCCAGCTGCTATGCCAAGACCAACACGGTAGTTTCTACTCATAGGGGATGAGGCAGTTAAGAACAAGTCTCCTGCACCACCAAGACCAACAAAAGTCTCCTCTTTTGCACCATGAGCCAGACCAAAACGTTGCATCTCAACTAAACCACGACTGATAAGTGCAGCCGCCGCATTGTTTCCAAGTTTTAAACCTTCACAGATACCCGCAGCGATGGCTATAACATTTTTATAAGCACCGGAAACCTCTGCACCTATAACATCTGTAGAGGTGTATGCTTTTATAAATGAGGGAAAAAGTGTTGCAAAAGATGTTGAGAGCTCTTCATTTAAAGAGTTTACAACAAGAGCAGTCGGAAGAGACTGCTGTACCTCTACTGCAAAAGAGGGACCAGAGAGAAATGCTATGTTTGTATCGGGAACATATTGAGAGTATATCTCGTTTAAAAACTTCCCACTACTCGCTTCTATACCCTTACTTGCTACAAGAATTTTTTGTCCTTTATAGACAAAATTCTCTTCTAACCAAGATGCTATCTGTTGTGCAGGCACAGTAATGAGAAGATACTTACACTCTAATACCTCTTCTAAAGAGACAAAATTAGGAAGATCTCTTAATGTTCTTGAATTGATCACTACTTCATTCTTTTCACTCAAGGCAAATGCTAAAGCACTTCCCCATTTTCCAGCACCGATAACTCCTACTTTCATGATTCACTCCCTATCAATATTTTAAACTCTTCTATATCATGGACATATCCAACAACAACTAAAAAATCTCCACTCTGTAAAACATGATGCTTCACTTTTGAGGAGTAAATAAACTCATTTTTCATATCTTCATGCATTAAAGATACGACTATTATACCATTGTAGCGGCTCCAATCTATACTTAAAATCTGTTCATCTTTTATCTTACAATTATCACCTATCTTAATCTGTGCAACTTTTAGGTCAGTCTCTTCAAAAAGAATGTTTTGCAAAACACTATTTGAGATAGGGAGTTCTAGCATATTTGTAATTATGTCAGCTGTTGTCTCTACTATAGGGACTACCTTATTAGCACCCGCCATGGTAAGCTTATTTGCATTCTCTTTGTTTGAGGCAACAGCAATAATAGTCAGGTTTGCAAAATATGCCCGGAGTGAAATAGTCAAGAAAATATTCTCTGCACTATCTTCTAAGGTACAAAAAGCAACTGATTTTTCTACATCTATACTATTTTCAATAATAGACCAGTCATCACTTAAATCAAAGGGTTCAAACACATCTTCCCCCTCTTCTATTTTTTCATTTAAAGAGAAGAGCCTTACCTCTTCATACTCATTTGTAACATTATGTGCAATTTCAAGAGCATAGTTATTAAAACCAAAAATAAGTGCTGTTTTTTTTACCATACCTACCCTTTTACATTTTTAGTGTTAAGATGTTTCTCAAACTCTTTCACAAAAATTTTATACCCTATAGCAACTATAAAGTCACCCACTTCTAGAAGTGTACTATCGATAGGATTAAAATAGAACCTATCACTTTTACTCTTATATATCCCAAGAACAATAACTCTAAAGTCTAAGTTACCCAAATCACCTACACTTATAAAGTTACTTGCTATACGCTCTGTTATAAGAATCTCATCAATTTTTACATTATTTGATTCGCGACGGAGTTGATGAATAACTTCAAAAGCAACAGGTTTACCAACAAACTCTTTTGTTATAAGCCCTACTAACTCTTGTGGATAAACTATTTTATTTATCCCTGCAAACTTCAACTTTTTATAGTTAGAATGATGCATAAGCAGTGAAAGTAAAAAAACTTCTTTATGAATAGAGCGTACCGTAAGTGCGGTGTAAACATTTTCCACATCATCTTCTCGTAGACAGAGCACTGCTTTTACTTGTTTACTTAGGTCAATATTTAGCTTTTCATAACTTTCAATATTTCCTGGATTGTACTGTAAAACAGTGAGCCCATCTTTTTTAGCAAGCTCTGCTCTCTGAGCATCCTCATCTAAAATAATAATTTTATTACCATGTTTGAGCAGTTTTTTTGCAACCTCTCTCGCTACACTCTCATACCCACAAATAAGATAAAAATTCTTTAGTTTTGAGAGGTCTTCTATGGTTTTTACTTCACGAATTTCATCAAGTCTCTCCGTAAATGCTGAAACAACTAAAGAGGTAGTAAAAGCAAGCACTGCAATACCAGCAGTAATAACTAACATAGCTACAACTCGCCCCTCTTGTGTCACAGGAGTTACATCCCCATACCCAACAGTAGAGATAGTAACTATAGACCAGTAAACTGCTTCAAAAAGAGTATTTATCGGAGAGTTTGGGTTGTTTGCTTCCATAACATATATAAGTACAGAAGAGACAAATATTACAATAGATGCAAACATCGCGAGGGTTAAGAACTCAAATTTTTTAGTATTTAAAACACCAGCTAAAGTCTGGAAACTTTTGGCATAACGAAAGAGTTTAAATACACGAAAAAGAATAAAGATACGAAGAAGTCTTAACTCATGAAAAAATGGTAAAATAGCTAAAAGGTCAATAATAGCACGAACAGAAAAAATATACTGCATTTTTACATGTAAAATAGTTTTAAATGCTTTAAATAAATTCACTTCATTAGATAAAAAAGAGTCATGGTCAGCTCTTTTAACTATGATTTCACTCACACTCGAACTAATCCAAAAACGCAACATATACTCAATAAAAAATATAATAGAGATTACATAACTACTAAAGAAGATTAAGTAGTCGTTTACATGGTGTTTTACTTCACGAATTAAGACTGCTACACTTATAAAAATAAGTGTTATCATTAAGAGATCTATATATTTTTTATACTTGTATTTATCATTTTCGAGGAGATTGTAAAAGAAGTGTTTGCGTGCTTGATAGCGTTTAGATGTCTGTAAAAAATATGCAGCATCAACTATCAAGCGTTTAAGCATAATGACTACCCTAACTTAGCTTTTAAGATTTCATTTACTGCTTGAGGGTTTGCACTCCCCTTACTTGCTTTCATTACTTGACCAACAAAGAAACCAAAAAGTTTATCTTTCCCCCCTTTGAGTTGTTCGACTTTTTCTGGATTTGCTGTAATAATTTCATCACAGATAGCTTCAATAGCACCCATATCTGTCACCTGTTTTAACCCAAGTTTATCAATAACCCCATCAACTTCAGCTTCATTTTCCATCAAATAGTCAAGTACCTCTTTTGCTGCTTTTCCACTTACTATTTGATCTTCTATGCGTTTAACTAAAGTTCCTAGTTTCTTCGCATCTACAGGAGTGTTTGCAAGATTCACATCACCTTTTAAACGTGACTGTAGTTCAACTGTAAGCCAAGTAGCTGCATTTTTACCGCTAATACCTTCTGCCATCATATCTTCAAAAAAATGTGCCATCTCAATGTTTGCAGTAATCACATCTGCATTGTAAACACTTAGACCAAACTCTTTTATAAAACGCTCTTTTTTTGCATCTGGAAGTTCTGGGATTTGAGAGTATTTCTCAAACATCTCATCCGTTATAACAGCTTTAAGAAGGTCAGGTTCTGGGAAATAACGGTAGTCTGCTGCTTCTTCTTTCCCACGCATAGAACGAGTTTCTACTTTCACTTGGTCAAAAAGACGAGTCTCTTGAACAATCTCTTCATCATAGATGCCATCTTCCCAAGCTTCACTCTGACGTCTCACTTCAACCTCAATAGCCTTTTCAATAAACTTGAAACTATTGATATTTTTAATCTCTACACGAGTATAAAGTTTCTCATCACCTTTAGGTCTTATAGAAACATTTACATCTACACGAAAAGAACCCTCTTGCATATTTGCATCACCGATGTCTAAGTAACGGATGATAGAGTGAAGTTTTTTAAGATAAAGAACTGCTTCTTGGGAGCTTCTCATATCTGGCTCAGTTACTATCTCAAGGAGAGGTGTTCCTGCACGGTTTAAATCTACTTTAGAGATATCACCCTCGTGTATATTTTTACCTGCATCTGCTTCTATATGAGCAAATCCAACACGAATAGTTTTTTTAGTTCCATCTTCAAAATCAATATCTAAACTACCATTTTGAATAACTGGAGTATAAAACTGAGTAATCTGATAAGCAGTAGGACTATCTGGGTAAAAGTATGACTTTCTATCAAAATAAGAGGTACGATTAACTGTAGCACCAAGTGCAGTTCCAAGCATAGTTGCTTTTTGCAATACTTCTTGGTTAAGAACAGGAAGAGCACCAGGAAGTGCTAGACAAGTTGGGCAAGTGTTTGTATTTTGTTTATGATTAAAACTCGTTGCACACGAGCAAAATAATTTAGTTTTTGTATTAAGTTGTACATGGACTTCAAGACCGATAACTACTTCAAACATAGAGTTCCTTGTAAGAATAAAATATTAATGTATTTATTTTATCTAAAAGAAGCTTTTATATCTCATAAAAGAAGTTAAAGTTATTGATTTAGACCTTATATATTAGTAAGAATAACTAAATGCTATCATAGTTTTTAAATCATCTTTTTCTGGAGTTGTTCCATCTATTTAAACCGGAGGAAACACCCTTAAACTCACCACCTTTATTTTCCTTTTCAATTTAATGAAGAGATTATAGAATGAAATAGTTCTAGTGTTTATAAGTTAAGTTGTTGAGAAGTTTTGTCTGTTTTTTAAGTTCTCGTAGTTTTTCTTTGTTAACAGAAAAAGCATCAAGTAGTAAAATAAGGAAGAGTGTAAATATTATGTAAAGAGATGTGAAAAAGACTCCAAAGGGAAGACCAAAAGAGATAGTAAATTTAAAAGTGAAGTAAGCACCTATGAGCACTATAGCCCAAGATGCCCCTTGCAAAAAGCCTATGATACGATCATAAATATCTTTTTGCATCTGAGCAAGACCTAGTGATCTTCAACAGCTACTGCACCACCAAGGTAAACATATGTAAGCATCATAAAGATGAAAGCTTGTAAGAATGCCATGAAAGTTAAAAGTGCAAATGGAATCATTGGTAATAACCATGGAGCTAGCATTAAGATTACCATTAAGAACATATCATCACCTTTTACATTTCCAAATAAACGGAAAGAAAGAGACACTAAACGTGAAAAGTGAGAAACGATCTCGATTGGGAACATTAACCAGTATAACCACCAAACTGGACCTAAAAAGTGCTTGAAGTATTTCACAACACCTTGACGACGAATACCTTCGAAGTTATAGTAAACAAATACTACAAGAGCAAGTGTTAAAGGCATCTCTAAAAACCCTGTTGGTGCTTCAAAACCTGGAATAACACCGATTAAGTTAGCGATACCAACAAAAAGACCAATTGTAGCAACTAGTGGTAAGTAACGACGAGCTGGCTCTTCGCCCATAACATCAGCACCCATCTTTAAAACGCCACCGATATAAGCTTCCATAAGGTTTTGAGTACCTTTTGGAACTACTTGAAGGTTAGACATTGCCATTTTTACTAGTAAAAGAGCAATACCTGCTGAAAGCACCATGTGCGTGATGTAGATAAAAGTCTTGTCGTGTGTAACAAGACCGAAGAATGTAAACAATTCTGGCATTGAAAAGCTCCCTGTCTATAAAATATTGTTGTGATTATAGTCAAAGTTGCATTAAAATATTATAAGTCTTGCTATAATTTCGTATAAATATCACAAATAAAGGAAAAAAAGTAATGACTATTTTAAAAATAACTACATTAATTGCATTAAGTTCTTCACTTTTGCTCGCTTCACCTCCTACTAAAAAAGAGATGGAGTTAGTATCAGTTATAAAAAATGGAAATCGTGGCTCACAACTACTTCTTAAAACACTTGGAAAAAATATGAAGAAGAGTATGAAAAGTGGTGGTGTTATGAAAGCACTCAATTTTTGTTCAAATGAAGCGTATACTCTTACACAAAAAGTTAATAAAAAATTACCAAATGGTGTAACTGTAAAACGTATTAGTAATAAGTTTAGAAGTCCTGCTAATAAACCTCAAGATAATGAACAAGCTGTTCTAGAGTCTTTCAAAAAGATGCAGAGTTTAAATATTGTACTGCCACCCTACCTTATTGAAAAGACTGGTGCACATACATATAAGTACTATAAACCTTTAGTTATTAAAAAAGGTGTCTGTTTGAAGTGTCATGGAGATATTAAAG
Organism: Sulfurimonas sp.; assembly: GCA_027063505.1. GTDB lineage: Bacteria > Campylobacterota > Campylobacteria > Campylobacterales > Sulfurimonadaceae > Sulfurimonas. Next base: position 6,974 of record JAMORO010000055.1, on the reverse strand, counting down.
ATATTGATCTTAAGCGAGAGATTGCTAGTCGATATCCACTTGATAATGCATTAGGTTATAAGATGCAAGATCTTCGTGGAGCAGTTGTTGTAACAGTAGACAAGTCTATAAAGTAGATAACAGAGTTTGCTACTTAGCAAACTCTATCGCTCGACTCTCTCGAATAACATTTACCTTAATTTCCCCAGGATACTGTACTTTTTCTTCTATCTCTTTAGCAATCTCTCTAGCCATTAAGATAGACTCATCATCATTTACTAAAGTAGCATTAACAATAACCCTAACTTCACGTCCAGCATTTATTGCATAGGCCTGTTTAACTCCACTATGAACAGATGCGATCTCTTCAATATCAGTAACACGCTTCAAGAAAGATTCCAACACTTCACGGCGAGCTCCTGGACGAGCAGCAGAGAGTGCATCTGCAGCACATACAGCACCACACTCAATAGAGAGAATCTCCTCTTGTCCATGATGCGCATAAATAGCATTTATTACTACTTCATCCTCATTAAAACGACGACATATTTCAGCACCTAAGTCAACATGATTACCATCTTGATCATGTGTTAAGGCCTTTCCTATATCATGCAGTAACCCTGCTCTCTTTGCTAAAGCGATGTCTCCACCCATCTCCGCTGCCATAACACCGGCTAAATGTGCTACCTCAAGTGTATGACCTAAAGCATTTTGCCCATAACTAGCACGGTAACGTAATCTTCCAATAAGCTTCATAAGCTCTGGATGCATTACTCCTATACCCATCTCGGCTACTAACTCTTCACCCTCAGCTAAGATTTTATCTTCAAATTCACTATTTACTTTATTAAATATCTCTTCTATACGTGCTGGTTGAATACGACCATCTTCTATAAGAAGTTGTAGTGTTTTTGTAGCTATCGCACGTCTATAGAGATTAAAACTACTTACAAGGATCGCATTTGGAGTATCATCAATGATAATATCTACCCCAAGCAGTGTCTCTAGAGACTTAATGTTTCGTCCCTCTTTACCAATGATACGTCCCTTTAAATCATCATTATCTAAATGAACTAAGTTTGTTAAACGCTCACTAGCAAACTCCCCAGCAAAACGACTTGTAGCCTGTGCCAAGATAAAGTTAGCTTTTCGCTCTCCCTCTTCTCTCGCCTCATTTTCATAACGGCGAACTATATGGGCTATGTCACCTCGAGCTTTATACTCTACTTTTTTAAGGAGTGAAGCTTTCGCCTCTTCTTGAGTCATCCCTGCACAATGTTCTATAACATGAAGTGCTTCATCTATCTTCTTCTCATATTTTTGTTGTAGTGATATTAAAGATTTCTCATTTCTTTCTAAATTAACCTGTCGCGACTTTAAAGCAACATACTCAGCATTTATTTTTTCATCTTCACTCTTTTTATATCGTGAAAATTCCTGCTCTTTACGGAGTAGTTTCTCTTCTCTCTGACTCATATCCGCTTTAACTCTCTGCTTAGCACTATCAAACTTTTTTTGTGCCTGATGTTCAGTCTCTTCAGCCTTAAGTCTCGCACGCTCTAAAAGAGTTTGTGCTTCGTTCTCCATAGCATTTGCTTTGGCTTTTGCTTGTTGTGTATAGACTTCAAAGTTTGCATTTGTTAATTTTTTAGAAATGAAAAACCCAACAACACCACTAACTATAGCAGTTCCACCGCCTAGTAGTATCTCATTTAACATTTTTTATCCTAATTTTTTTCTTTTTCTTACACTTACACTTTTTTTAGGAGTAAGTAAAATATCGCAAGCGATATCGTAACTATCGCAAATATATTTTTCTGTATAACAGAACTCTTGTTGTGTAAAAATTATATATGGTTTTTTTTGTAACTTTTCGAAAAAACGATCATACATCCCTTTTCCAAAACCAACTCTCTGTAAATTACCATCCACTCCAACAACCGGAACGATAGCAATATCTATTTTTTTTATATCTTTATGACTATTTCCTGCCTCGTAAATATTAAATTTTTTACGGTAAAGAGGCAATCTAAATGGTACCATCTTAAAACTTTGCTCAACCATAAATGGTATATAGATCTCATTATCTTTGCGAAGCTTATGGAGTACTTTTAGTATATTTACTTCCATTTTTAAAGGATAATAAAAAAGTATTTTCTTGTTTTTAACCTTTGATAAAAGTTTTAAAATTCTTCTATTGACTAAGAATGTTTTATAGAGTCTATTATGTTTTGGACTATTTCCTAGCTTTTCTAAACAGTTTTGTCTTAATATTGTTTTTGTCATTGTCATTTTTTAATCTTTAATTGCTATAATTTCTTTCAAATTTTACACAAATAAAACAAAGGTTTTCTAACAATATGTCAAAAATTAAAATATTATCCACACTAATGGCGTTTAGTCTCCTCTTTAGTGCTTGTTCAAACGACAAACAAAAAGCTCATGAAGATGCGAACTCAATCCTTTCAACAAATGAATATGTGCTTACTGCTCTTAACAAAACTCAATATGTAATTAAAAAAGAGACAAATGGTTTCACACTCGATGGAGCTAAAGGAAAAGTAGTAATTTTAGATATTTTTGCAACTTGGTGTCCCCCTTGCCAAGCTGAAGCATCACATCTTGCATCTTTACAAAAAAAGTACAAAGATTCACTTGTTGTACTTGGAGTGAGTATAGAACAAGGTATAGAAAATGAAAAGCTACAAGCTTTTAGAGAAGAGTATAGTGCTTTATACCCTCTTGTAAACTCAAATGAAAACTCTCGTCTTGTTAATGCGGTAGCAACAAAACTAAAGATAGGAACAAACTTTGGTATCCCTCTTATGGCTATGTATAAAGATGGTGTTTTAATAAACTACTATCAAGGTGCTGTTGAAGAAGAGTTTTTAGAGAGTGATATCAAAAAAGCTTTAGGTTTATAGATGTTTGGATTTATAAAAAAGTCTCTTAGCAAAACTGTTGCGGCTATTAGAACTGTTGCTCCTAAGAAAAAAGTCACTTTTACTAAAGATGAACTAGAAGACATTTTACTTGAAGCAGATGTAGAGTATGCACTTGTGGAAATCATCTTAAATGAGATCTATCAAGAGAAAATCACAAGAGAAATACTTCGTACAAAACTACTAGAGACATTAGCACATACAAGTTATAAAATGCCAGAGTTTAATGCTCCCTTTGTGGAACTTATAGTTGGTGTTAATGGTGCAGGAAAAACGACTACTATCTCTAAACTTGCATATAAATATAAACAAGAAGGAAAAAAAGTTATTCTTGGTGCGGGAGACACCTTTCGTGCTGCAGCAATAGAACAGTTATCTCTCTGGGCAAAAAGACTTGACATACCCATCATCGCTTCAAAACAGGGGCATGATAGTTCTGCAGTTGCTTATGACACGATAGACTCTGCAAAGTCTAAAGGTTTTGATAATGTTATCATTGATACAGCTGGTCGTCTTCATACTCAAACAAACCTAGCAAATGAACTTATAAAAATAAATCGTATCTGTGATAAATCACATTCTGGAGCACCACACCGTACTGTTTTAGTCATAGATGGAACACAAGGAAACTCTGCGATAGCACAAGCAAAGGCTTTTAATGAGATGATAGGAATAGATGGTGTTATCATTACAAAACTTGATGGTACTGCAAAAGGTGGAAGTATATTTTCAATCGCTTATGCACTTGAGCTGCCTATTATCTATGTTGGAACTGGCGAGCAACCAGAAGATCTTACACCATTTAATAAAATCGAATTTGTTGACACACTATTAGATGCTCTCTTTATAGAAGAGTCTGCTTAGTCAAACTTCCTTTAAAAATATGGCAAAATGCCATATTTTCACATCTAACTTTAAAATTCTTGTAAAATACTCCCAATAAAAACCAACTAAAAGATAAAACTATGGCTAAGAAAAAAGTACTATTTGAGTGTCAACACTGTGGACTTACAACTCCAAAATGGATGGGAAAATGTACAAACTGTGGTGCATGGGATAGTTTTGTTGAACTAAATGAACATCAGCAAGAGGTAGTAAAACAGACTAAAACAAGCTCTTCTAAGTCAGCTAAAGCTGTAAGTATAAATGAGATAGTTGAAGAAGAGGTCTACAGATACTCCTCTCTTGACTCTGAACTTGACAATGTATTAGGTGGGGGTGTAGTTCCTGGTTCACTCACTCTTATAGGAGGAAGTCCAGGTGTTGGTAAGTCTACTCTACTCTTAAAAGTCGGTTCAAACATAGCCAGTCTAAATAAAAATGTACTCTATGTAACAGGAGAAGAGTCAGCAGGACAGATAAAACTAAGAGCAAACCGTCTTAACTCAAACCAAGACACACTCTACCTTTTAAGTGAAATACGACTCCAACAGATACTAGTAGAGTTAGAGCATCGAAGTTATGACTTTCTTATCATCGACTCTATTCAAACTATCTATTCTGAAGATATTACTTCAGCACCCGGGTCTGTTACTCAAGTGAGACAGATTACTTTTGAGCTAATGCGTATCGCTAAAGAGAGAAATATAGCTATCTTTATCATCGGTCATATCACTAAAGAGGGCTCTATCGCAGGTCCTAGAGTACTTGAACATATGGTAGATACAGTACTCTACTTTGAAGGGGACTCATCACAAGAACTTCGTATACTCCGTGGATTTAAAAACCGTTTTGGACCTACAAGTGAGATAGGTGTTTTTGAGATGCGATCTGAAGGATTAGTAAGTGCAACAGATATAGCCTCACGTTTTTTTAACCGTGACTCACAACAGAGTGGCTCTGCCTTAACTGTTATCATGGAAGGAAGTCGTCCTATTATTTTAGAAGTACAAGCACTTGTATCTGAATCACATACAGCAAACTCCAAGCGACAAGCAACAGGTTTTGATAATAACCGTCTTAATATGCTCTTAGCTCTACTAGAGAGGAAACTAGAGATACCGCTCTCAGGGTATGATGTTTTTATAAATATAACAGGTGGTATAAAAATTACAGAGACAGCAGCAGATTTAGCAATCCTTGCTGCTATTATCAGTAGTTTTAGAGATCGTGCAATTTCTAAAGAGACCATCTTTATAGGTGAAGTTTCATTAGTCGGTGATGTTCGTGAAGTTTATGCCCTAGATGTTCGTCTCAAAGAAGCACAAATGCAAAATATCACAAAAGCACTTGTTGCAAAAAAACCTTTAGAAAAATCAAAAGTCAAAACTTTTATAGTCGATGAAGTAACAAAACTACTTGAATGGTATTAAATAAAAAATAAAAAAGCTATTTTTTTATATAAAAGATGTATAATTGCACAATTAAAAAAAGAGGGATTATTATGATTGATGCTGAAATTAGAAGTGAAGAGAGATTCTCAAGACTAGCACTTGCTTACGAGAGTACAACTGAAAAAGATTCTGTATGTAACTGCATAGAAAAAATTACAAAAAAACATAACAAAGCTGATTATGAATCTTATACAACAAAAGTTTCAAATGGAAAAGAGGTAATTGTAATCGAATACCATGATGATTGTAACCGTGAAGCTGGTGAGGTATTTGAAGCGATAATTAAAGATTTAGATATTAAAATTTGTCATTAATCTTATTAATTAGATATACTAATAAAAAATAAAATTATAGGAATTTATTATGGCTGAAGAAGAGAAAACAGAAGAGACAGCACCAGCAGAAAAAAAATCTAGTAATATGCTAATGATAATTATCATCGTTGTTCTATTTTTAATTATCATTATTGGTGGTGTAGTAGCATTCTTACTTATGGGCGATGATGAAGAAGAGATGGCTAGCCAACCAAAACAAGAGAGAAGCCAACCTCAAAGAAAAGTTGCAAATAGTGCAGGTTCGAGTTATGAGAGTACTAGACAACTTAGTGATATTGGTATTCTTTATCCACTTGATACATTCACAGTAAACCTAAAGAGTGATGCAGGACGTCGTTACCTTAAAGTATCTGTTACTCTAGAACTTGAGGGTGAAGAGTTAAGTTTAGAACTAGATGCTAAATCACCTGTACTTCGAGACCGTATCATTAGAATCTTAACTTCTAAAACTCTAGAAGAGATCTCTTCTAAAAAAGGGAAACAGAAAGTATCCGACCAAATTCAAAATACTTTAAATGCTATGATTAGTGATGGCACAATTCGAGGTATCTACTTTACAGAATTTGTAATCCAGTAACAGATGATAGGCATAGACCTCATTAAAACCTCACGGATGAAACGCTTTATAGAGCGTTTTTCCGACAAAGCCCTCCAAAAATTTTTAACACCAAGTGAAATAAAACTCATAAAAAATTATAAAACTGCTGCAGGTTTTTGGGCTATAAAAGAAGCAACTTCAAAAGCATTAGGGACAGGAATAGGAAAAGAGTGTGGATTTCACGACATAGTAATATACAAGACAGAAAAAGGTGCTCCTAAAATTTCCCTTTCAAAAAAGCTAGTTGCTAAGTTTGGTATTGTAGATGCTGCTCTCTCTATTACTCACGATGGAGAGTATGCAATTGGAGTTGTTACACTCCAAACATTAGCCACCACCAACAAAATCAAGCAGTTCTAATTTATCACCATCCTTAAAAGTATACTCATTCCACTTATCTTGTTTTACAATATCCATATTAACAGCGGCCGCCATTACTTTACCCTCTAAAGACAACTCTTTTAACAGTTCATGAAGAGTAATTCCATCTTTACATTCATGCATCGTTCCATTTATTATTATTTTCAATTTCTCTCTCTTTTATAGAGTTTTCCTCTATTTTCTGTGATTATATCACTATTAATTGAATAAAAAACCAACTATTGGTATACTATCACCTATTTAAAAAAAGATAAAGTAAAGTGAATTAATGAACCATTCAAAAGAACTAATAGAACAGACAAGAGAGTTAAGTATTCTTTTTGCTGAAGACCATGATGAACTAAGAGAAAACACTACTGATATTTTAAAGTATTTCTTTAAACGAGTAGATAGTGTGTCAAATGGT
>JAMORO010000054.1 GCA_027063505.1 Sulfurimonas sp. | reverse complement strand
AGAAAGTAGCTATGGATATTAAAGCTCTTATGGATTTAGGTTCATATAGAGGTCTTCGTCACCGTCGTGGTCTTCCATGTCGTGGTCAAAAAACTAAGACAAATGCGCGTACTCGTAAGGGTAAACGTAAGACTGTCGGCGCTGCGTAAGGAATTATAGATGGCAAAAAGAAAAGCTGTTAGAAAAAAAGTAATAAAGAAAAATATTGCTCGTGGTATAGTTCATATCGCTGCATCATTTAACAATACATTAGTTACTGTAACTGATGAAATGGGTAACATGATTGCATGGAGTTCTGCTGGTTCACTTGGTTTCAAGGGTTCTAAAAAGTCAACTCCATTTGCTGCACAAGCTGCTGTTGAAGATGCAGTTGCTAAAGCACAAGTACATGGTATTAAAGAACTTGGTATTAAAGTTCAAGGTCCTGGTTCAGGTCGTGAGACTGCAGTGAAAGCTGTTGGTGCTATCGAAGGAATCCGTGTTACATTTATGAAAGATGTTACACCATTACCACACAATGGTTGTCGCGCACCTAAGCGTCGTAGAGTTTAAGGAGATTACTGATGGCAAGATATAGAGGTCCAGTAGAAAAAATCGAAAGAAGATTCGGTGTAAGTCTTAACCTTAAAGGTGAGCGTCGTTTAGCGGGTAAATCTGCATTAGAAAAAAGACCTTACGGTCCTGGTCAACATGGTCAACGTCGTAAGAAAGTTTCTGAGTATGGTTTACAACTTAATGAAAAGCAAAAAGCGAAATTTATGTATGGTGTTTCTGAGAAACAATTCCGTGCACTATTCGTAGAAGCTAAAAGAAAAGCTGGTAATACAGGTACAAACCTTATTACACTTATCGAGCAAAGACTTGATAATGTTGTTTATAGAATGGGATTCGCATCTACTCGTAGATTCGCTCGTCAACTTGTAACACATGGTCACATCCTTGTAGATGGTAAAAAACTTGATATTCCTTCTTACCGTGTTAAACCAGGTCAGAAAATAGAGATCAAAGAAGCAAGTAAAACAAACAACCAAGTTGTTCGTGCTATTGAGCTTACAAACCAAACTGGTCTTGCTCCATGGGTTGATATTGATGCTGAGAAAGTATTTGGTATCTTTACTCGTTTACCAGAGCGTGATGAAGTTGTTATTCCTGTTGAAGAACGTTTAATCGTTGAGCTTTACTCTAAATAGTAATTAATAAAGGGCGTTAAGATATGAAAAAAATTAAAACTACTCCACTTGCTCCACAAGAGTTTGAGGTAGAACAAATTAGTGAGAATGAAGCTAACATTATGGCTTACCCGTTTGAAACGGGTTATGCTATCTCTTTAGCTCATCCACTTCGCCGTTTTCTATTAAGTAGCTCAGTTGGTTATGCACCAATCGCTATTAAAATCGAGGGTGCTAAACATGAGTTTGACTCAGTACGTGGTATGCTTGAAGATATTTCAGATTTTATTTTAAATCTTAAAGAAATTCGCTTTAAATTAAACGATGACGCAACAGAAGCAGAAATCAACTACAGCTTTGCAGGGCCTTGTACTATTACAGGAAAAGACCTTAACAATGATGAAGTTGAAGTGGTAACTCCAGAGGCACCACTCGCTACACTTAACGAAGATTCTACACTTAACTTTAGCATCAAAATTGCTCAAGGTATTGGGTATGTTCCTAGTGAAGATACTTATGAAGAGTTAGAAGATGGTTATATAGCATTAGATGCTTTCTTTACACCAGTTAGAAGTGCTACTTACAAGATCGAAAATGTTCTTGTAGAAGATAATCCTAACTTTGAGAGAGTTGTGCTTAACATCAAAACTGATGGTCAAATCTCTCCGGTAGATGCATTTAGAAACTCTTTAGAAGTTATGTACGCACAACTTGCAGTATTTAACTCTGAGATTAGTATTAAAGCTCCTACTACAATTGAGAGAGTTGAAGAGTCTCCAGATCTTAAAAAACTAACAACTAACATTGATAGTTTAGGTCTAAGTGCTCGTAGTTTCAACTGTCTTGACCGTTCAAACATTAAACTTATTGGTGAAATCACACTTATGAGTACAAATGACTTGAAAAATGTTAAAAATCTTGGAAAAAAATCATACGATGAAATCGTTGAGAAAGTTCAAGAGTTTGGTTTCGCAGTTGGCGCTGACTTAGCTGATGATGTAGTTACTGCATTAAAAAAGAAAATTGAAGCTTTACAAGCTTAATATAGAGGATTAGATATGAGACACCGTCATGGATATCGTAAACTAGGTCGTACAAGTACACATAGAGCTGCACTTCTTATGAACCTTAGTATTTCGTTAATAGAACATGGAAAAATCGAAACTACTGCTATTAAAGCAAAAGAGCTACGTTCATACGTAGAAAAACTTATCACTATTGCTGGTAAGAATGACTCTAATGCACACAGAGCAGTATTTGCTGCGCTTCAAAGTAAAGAAGCTACTAAAAAACTAGTTAACGAAATTGCTCCTAAGTACGTAGAACGTGCTGGTGGATACACTAGAATTACTAGAACAAGAATCCGTCGTGGTGATGCTACTACTATGGCGTTTATTGAGTTAGTTTAATTACTACTCTTTAAAACCTAAATGCGAGAGTTTAACTCTCGTGTTTAACCCCTTATATATCTTCCCAATTCTAAAATACTTTAACAAAAAGTGAGACAAATATTATGAGTAATTTCGCATTTGGAACATACCGCATAACTGATGAAAACCCACAACATATTCAAGCTTTAATAGATGCAATTGATTCAGGTATTAAACTTATTGACACATCTACTAACTACATGGATGGTGCGGCTGAAAGAGCAATAGCTAAATCACTAAGAACATTTCCTGAAGAAAAACGCCAAGAGGTTGAGATAGTTAGTAAATTTGGATATATTCAAGGATCTACACTTACTCGTCATAAAGAAGAGCCTTTTGATGATGTCGTAGAGTTTAGTGAAAACTGTTTTCACTCTATAAGCAAAACATTTATGCTTGACCAATTAGAAAAATCACTACAGCGTTTAGAAATACAAAAAATAGAGTGTTATCTTTTACATAATCCAGAGTATTACCTCTTAAATGCACTCAATAAAGAGATGCCACATGATGAAGCACTTGATAATATGTTTGATAGAATCTTTGATGCTTTTGTTGCATTAGAAGAGCAGGTGCTTAATGGAACAATAGGTTCTTATGGAATAAGTTCTAATAGTTTTAGTAAGGATAATAAAGCTCTTGATTTTCTCCCCTTTGAAGACTTGATTACCCTTGCTGATAGAGCAGCTGAAATGGTAGGGAATGATACACATAGTTTTACGACAATACAACTGCCAATAAATATGTTAGAGACACAAGGTCTAAAATGTGCAAGTTGGGCAAAAGAGAATGGTTTACGAGTTTTAGTAAACCGACCTCTTAATGCACAGAAGGGTGAGTTGATGTTTCGTCTGGCTGATTATGATGAGAGCCCAGAGTACTACCATCACCTTAATGAGCTTCTAGATGTGTGTGATAATGATGAACTTCGATCACTCTATAATTTAATAGAACAACTTGAAGAGAATAAACATAAGTTTGGTTGGATTGGTGATTATGATAGCTTTTTGTATGGTCAAATTATTCCACATATAAAAACTTCATTAGAGAAGATAGATGAGCAGGTATTAGATACACTTTTAAACTATATAGATATGTTTTTAACAGAGTATAGAAAAATGGTTGCTTATGAGTGCTCTAAAAATACGAGAGTACAACTAAAAGAGGAACTCTCCTCTTGTAAACTGAGTCTTCAGGAGTGTGCGATAAACTTTTTAAAAGAGAGAGAGGCTATAGACTATATTTTAGTGGGTATGAGAAAACCCCTCTATGTAGCACAAATAGTAGAAATGAACTAATATAAACTGCATCTTAAAGCATTGTGCAGCTTGAGTTATATAGTCCTAATTAACTAAAGTTAGTATATAATTTTTCAAAATATTATAAAATAAATATAGAGATATTAAAAAGGAAAAAAATGATTCCATTTTCAGATGAAGAGCTATTAGAACCAGTAAAAGTTGTGATAGACAAAGTAAGACCATCTTTAGCATTAGATGGTGGTGATATTGATTTTATTACTGTAAAGAATGGTGCTGTGTATGTGCAACTTAAAGGTGCATGTATAGGATGTGCAAGTAGCGGTAGTACACTAAAATATGGTGTCGAACGTCAACTACGTATGGATATTCATCCTGAACTAACTGTTGTAAATGTACCAGTAGGTATGGAAAACGATATAGACAATTTATAATTAGAGAGATTTAATGAGTAGCATAATAAGTAAGTATAAGATATTAACACAAGCAAAAGATAGTTTTTCTAAGGCAGAGTATAAAAATGCTCTGGAGAAGTTTGCAGAAGTTTTGCAGAACTATCCAAACTCTAAAGAGGCTTATAATGGTGTTATACTTTCTGAAATGGCTATGAGTGGTGAGGGTGGTGCAGAAGCTCTTTTTGATTACTATGAGATACTTAAAGAGGATGACAAAGAGCAAGCTGATATTGTAATGAGTGAGATTTTACAAAATATGGATGGTACACTTGAAAAGTTGAGTGAAGTATTTTCAGATCCTATAAGACAGCGTTTAGAGTTTGAAGATGGGATTCTTTATAGTGATTTTAAAACGCTACTCAATGATGGGGCAGAGTTCAAAGAAACTTTTGAAAATATTATGTTTTCAACACGTGTTATAATTACACAAAAAGATGACTTTGTCGATTTTCTTGATCGTCTCATAGAGCATGATTTTGAAGAGATGGCATTAACATACTTAGAGAATGCACTCAGTGTTTATCCTAGTGATAAACTTCTACATAAACTCCTAAAAAAACTTGTAAAAGGTAAAAAATAGTTGAAGATAGAACTCCCAAATCAAGCTTATAAATATGTCACAGAAAACTCTGTAGAGTGCGATGAACAAACAGCCTTTGTTCTTACAGCTCAAAATGAAAAATATCTTCAAAATGCCAAAGATAATCAAGCTCACTCTATTATAAAAATAGCTGAAATAGCTTCGCTTTTTCGTGTTGATGAGATAAAAGTGATAGGAATTACTGGGACTAATGGTAAAACAACTACCGCAAGTGCTATCTACTCTTTTTTACTTGACCTAGGATATAAAACTGCTATGCAAGGGACTCGTGGTCTTTTTATGAATGATACAGTTGCCGAAGGAAAAACACTTACTACTCCATCAGTCTTAAATACATACAAGCATATTTATCAAGCAGTTGAAGCTGGTTGTGAGTACTTTATTATGGAAGTAAGTTCTCATGCAATTGTTCAAAAAAGAATTGAGGGTTTGAACTTTGAACTTAAGATTCTCACAAATATTACGCAAGATCATCTTGATTATCATAAAACTTTAGAAGATTATATATATACAAAAAACTCATTTTTTCAAGATGAAGGTAAAAAGCTTATAAATAGAGATGAACCAAGAGCAGAATTTAATTTTAAAAATGCATATACATATAGTATAGAAAACCCTTCTACTTATAGGTTGATGGCTTATTCTTTAAATGAAGGAAGCAGTGGAATTATTCAACACTTTCAAGAGATAGTTCCTTTTACCGCTTCTCTTCATGGCTTTTTTAATCTTTATAACCTCATGGGCGCTATAGCGGCCGTGCATCTGATAACGGATAAAAAACTGGAAGAGATTGCTGATGTAGTGGATAATTTTGCTGGTGTGAGTGGAAGAATGGAGCAAGTCTGTACTCTTCCAAATGTTATTGTAGATTTTGCACATACACCTGATGGAATGCAACAAGTTTTAAATGCCTTAAAAGAGAAAGAACTACTTGTAGTTTTTGGTGCGGGTGGTGACCGTGATACTGTTAAACGTCCTATTATGGGTCGTGTTGCAGCAAGTTTAGCAAAAAAAGTTTTTATTACAAGTGACAATCCTCGTCATGAAGACCCTGAAGCAATTGTAGCTGATATACTTTCAGGTATTGAAGATAGAACAAATGTTGTAGTAGAACTGAATCGTAGAAAGGCGATAGAAATGGCTTTAGACTCTCAAGAAGATGAAGAGGTTGTCGTTATCCTTGGTAAAGGTGATGAAAATATGCAAATTATTTATGATGAAAAATTTCCTTTTGATGATAGAGAAGTTGTGAGAGAACTCCTTAACTTATAATGCAAAAGATACTTTTAACACTCCTACTCATAGCTCATTTATGGGCATTGGAGAGTTTTAAAACAGTAAATAAAAACTACTCTATTACCTCTGAACAACAACTCAAAAACAACTACTTTCCTACTATTTCCCCTTACTATTATGCTGAAAAAATAAGATATTTCAGCTCTTATGATAATTTAGAAATTGCATATAAAATCTTTGAAATTAAAAACTCAAAAGCAAATATAGTTATCTCTAGTGGCAGAACAGAAGGGATGCTTAAATATCAAGAGCTTATCTATGATCTTAATAACAATGGCTATAGCGTTTATATACTAGACCATAGAGGACAGGGGAATTCTAAGAGACTATTAAAAGATTCTCAGATAGGACATGTAAATAAGTTTGATGACTATGTTAAAGATTTACATCAGTTTGTGAGCAGATACCTTCCTAAAGATAAGAAAAAAATTCTTATTGGTCACTCTATGGGTGGTGCAATAGCTTCACTATATGCTGAAGAGTATCCAGTGGAGTTTAATGGGTTAGTTTTAAGTTCTCCAATGCATCAGCCAGATCTTATTGGTAGATCTTTAACGACACTCGTATGTAATCTTGTTGAAAACCGTAGGCGAGATATTGATAGGTACATTATTGGTGAAAGTTCATATGATAGTTCATTTGTCTCTTTTGAGAAAAATATCTTGACACACTCTAAAGTCCGTTATGAAATTACTAAGATAGCATTTGAGATAGAACCTAAAACTAAGATCGGTGGACCTAGTGTTCGTTGGGTTGCAGAGGCATGTGCAGGAGGTGAAAGAAGTGTTACAAATGCACATAAAATCAAAATACCAACACTGTTATTACAAGCTCAAAATGATAAAGTAGTTAATAAAGAGCCTCAAAATATTTTTTGTAGCCGGATAGGAAATCTGTGTACTGAGTACCAAATAGATGGGGCATATCACGAACTTTTTGTTGAGAAAGATAGTATAAGAGAGAAAGTTTTAACTGCGATACTAGATTTTATATCTAAAATCTAGTATTTATTCCAAGGTAGAAAGTATTTACATTTGAGGTGTTATTCCTACTAGAGTCTAAGTCCTCTTTTTCGTAAGTCGCATTTTTATACTCATATCCTATCTCTATATCAAGAGACTTGTCAATAGGTATATAAAATCCTGTTCCAAAGTCAAATGATCCATAGCTAAGTGATTTTTCAGGTTTTCCAAGATTATCAATTATCCCCGTTCCAAATCCTGCTTTGAGATATGGATTAACATAAATTCCAAAGTCAAAGGCTTTAATAAGTGCTACATTAAAGCCATATTTTGCACTACCTATTTCAGGCATATCTGAATATGAAGCATGATCAATATAATCAAGAGAGAATTCTACAGCATATGCTTCTCTAACACCATACCCAACTTTGAATTTAAGAGCATTATCAGATAAACTAACAGAGTCCATAGACTCGTTGGTATAGCTTTCACTATAAAGGTTGTATCCAATACCCATATATATTTTAGCTTCTGCAAAAAGAGATGATGTAAGTAACAATAAAAGTAGTAGTTTTTTCAAAGAGAGAGTCCTGAATAAATTTTCACAATTATAGCTTAAAAAACTAAACTTATTTTACATCATTAGAATAAAGAGTTAGAATTTTGGTATAATTTCAAAAAAATTAAGGACTATTAATTATGGGAATCCCTCAACCGGCATTTTATATCATGAAGTGTGAGCAGTCAGCTCCTCCAGGTATGCCAAAACCATCATGTGTTACACCAGCAACTCAAGATCTTTTTCAACATTTAGCAAGTAAATTAATGACAGAAGGAATTATGGGAACCGTACAACCGATTCGTACTTCTTGTATGAATCGCTGTTCAGCAGGTCCGATTATGTTAGTTGAACCAGGTCACACTATGTATGCAGGTCTAACTAAAGATAAAATTGACCGTATTATTTCTGAGCATATTATCGGTGGTAATGTAGTTGAAGAGTATGTAATTGACCAAGAGATGTGGGATACAGCAATTACTCCTGCTGAGATGAAAAAGCAGATGGGTAGATAGGAAGACTTATGTTAATAGATATGTTGTACAGCAAAATCCATCGTGCTACAGTTACAGATGCTAACCTTAACTATGTTGGTTCTATTACTATAGATGAGGAGCTTTTAGAAGCTGCTAAGATGAGAGTTGGACAAAAAGTTGAAATTCTTAATGTAAATAATGGTGAGCGTTTTACTACTTACATTATTTTAGGTGAACGTGGTAAACGTGATATCTGTCTCAACGGTGCAGCTGCTCGTAAAGTACACCCAGGTGATAAAGTAATCATTGTTGCTTATGCAACATATGATGAAAAAGAGCTTGAGAGTTACGAGCCAAAAGTTGTTATCTTAGATGAGAACAATGATATCGAAACGATAGCAGAGTCGATATAAACTATGTTTAATATGGGCGAGATGGGTAAAATGCTTGAGGGGATGCAAGAGAACGCAGAGAGACTCAAAGCAGAACTTGAAAGTAAAACTTATACTGTTCGAGCTGGTGGTGGTCTGGTAGAGTTAAGTGTTAACGGTAATGGTGAAGTGATTGACCTTATCCTTGATGATACAACTTTGAGTGATAAAGATATGCTCCAGATTTTACTTATCGGTGCTATAAACGATGCAAATAAAATGGTACAACAGAACCAACAGCAGAGTGCAATGGGTATGCTTGGCGGTATGGGTAACCCTTTTGGTGGAGTAAAGTAGGTGTTTCGCCTATTTACTCTTCTCTCTCTTCTTTTTTTAAATAGTTTTGCTTGTCAAGGTGGTTATAACTCCTGCATAGCAAAAATACAAGACTCAAAAACCATACATGATAACTCCCTTTATATTCCAGTTAAAAATAATAGACTCTTAATATACTCCAAAACTAAACCAAAAGCAAAAATTTTAAAATATGATCCTTTCTTATCTCTTTACCTTGTTCCAGATCCGAAAAAATTTGCCTATCCTTTTGAAGTAAATATGCGTCTGCAACTTGGTAGTGCTATAGTGACGAATAAGCGAGCAAAAGAGGGGAAGATTCTGCATAATCAAGTGGGACTTAACAGACTTGCTATTTATAGTGAAAAACTTAAAACTCCTGCACTTATAACAAGTAGTTGCTGCTCTTTAGAAGCTATTGTAACTTCAGATGGGGTCATTCAAAAAGAGTATATTAAAAGATTTCTTTCAAAGACTCCTTCTACATATGCAGATATTGGAATTCGTGTGAAAAACGAAAAGGGTTATGTGATTGTTAAGGCGAGAAATCCCTATATAAAAGATAACCTTTTTGAGAAAGGAGATTGTATAGTAGCCTTTGATGGTAAAAAAGTAACTACCGCTTCATCTTTTATGCGAAGTGTACTCTTTAGTAAAATAGGCTCAAAACATAGAGTAAGAGTAAAACGTAATGGAAAGTTTATAAATTTTAGTGTTGTAAGTAGTAAACGCTATGGGGGTGGTGCTATTAGTGATACTTTTTTAGAGCAAAAAGGGATCTACTTTGATAAAACATTACACATTATTAAACTCTCAAAACAATTTAAATCTTATGGAATGTTACTCGGAGATCAACTTTTACAGGTTAATGGTGTAACAGTAAAAAACCAAGAGGAACTATTGCAGTATATTGAGGACTTCAAAGATTTCTCATTACTTCTTTTTGAGCGAAATAAGTTCCAATTTTTTGTAAATATTAAGTAGAAAAATACTACAATTTCATATGCAAAACTTTGAGCAATTTTTATTAGATAACTTACCAACATCTTCAAGTATTCATCCAACATATGAGGATGCTCTACAAAATATGCTTATTGCCGGTGGGAAGAGGTTTCGACCAGCTCTTCTTTTGGGTGTGGTAAAAGCTTATAATCCACTTCTTTTAGATTCAGCAAGACATGCTGCTTATGCAATAGAACTCCTACATACTTACTCTCTTATTCATGATGATCTTCCTGCTATGGATGATTCCCCACTTCGCCGTGGTAAGCCAACGCTTCATGTAAGTTTTGATGAAGTGACGGCTATCCTTGTTGGGGATGCTCTTAACACATACTCTTTTGAAGTTCTCTCAAATGCACCTTTTTCTGATGCAACTCGTGTGAAACTTATTAGAGAACTAGCAAGTAATGGTGGGCTTAATGGAATGGTTCTTGGCCAAGCGATAGACTGCTATTTTGAAAATAAACCCCTTAAAGTAGAAGATATTAAGATTCTTCACACAAACAAAACAGCTAAACTTATAGCCGCTTCTATGAAAATGGGTGCTATTATAGTCGGTCGGGAAGATGTCGCACGAGAACTTTACGATTTTGGTATAAAACTTGGAGTACTTTTTCAGATTCAAGATGATATCTTAGATGTAACACAATCAAGCCAAGAGGCTGGAAAACTTACAAACAATGATGAAGATAAAAATAGTTTTGTGACTATTTTAGGTCTTGATGAGAGTATGAAACAGGCAAATGAGATCGCCGATGAATTAATGACAGAGATATTTAATTTCGATGAGAGCTTACAGAGTGAGTTGTCCTCGTTATTAAGCAAGTATATAAACCGACACAAATAATTTGGATGTGCTGCTTTAGCTGCACCTTTAAGTGAGGCTAAAGCCATGCATCCACTTTTGAAATAAAACTAAAATAGGAAATAATCAGATGAATCAAACACGTCAAAGAATGGCAGATAGTATTAGATTTTTAGCAGCCGATATGGTTCAAGCAGCAAATAGTGGTCACCCAGGTGCACCAATGGGTCTTGCAGATATTGCAGTTATTTTAAGTGAACACTTAAACCATAATCCTAAAAATCCTGATTGGTTAAATCGTGATAGATTAGTTTTCTCAGGTGGTCATGGTACGGGGCTTATATATTCACTTTATTACCTTTGGGGCTACGGTTTAGAGATAGATGATCTCAAAAACTTTCGTCAATTAGACTCACTTACACCAGGTCATCCTGAGTATGGTCATACGAAAGGTATTGAAATTACAACTGGTCCTCTTGGTCAAGGTGTTGCAAATGCTGTTGGTTTTGCAATGGCTAGTAAGTTTGTAGGGGCACAAGTTAACTCGGATACTGCTGATCTTATTGACCATCATGTTTACTGTTTATGTGGTGATGGCGATTTAGAAGAGGGTATAAGTTATGAAGCTGCCTCTATTGCAGGGCATAATAAACTTGATAACTTGATCCTTATCTACGATTCAAACCGTATCACTATTGAGGGCTCAACTGACCTTAGTATTTCTGAAAATATTCGTATGCGTTTTGAGGCACAAGAGTGGGATGTTTTAGAGTGTGATGGTCATGACTTTGATGAGATTAACGATGCTATTATTCATGCAAAAGATAACTCTAAACCTACTCTTATTATCGCTAACACTATCATTGCTAAAGGTGCTGGTGAGTTAGAAGGTTCACACCACTCTCATGGTGCACCACTTGGTGAAGATGTTATAGCAAAAGCAAAAACTGATGCTGGATTTGATCCTACTAAAAAGTTCTTTGTACCTGAAGATATTTTAGCTCGTTTTAGATGTGCTATTGAGCATGGTGATCTACTAGAGCGTGAGTGGATTCATAGACAAAAAACTCTGCCACTTATGGAGCAAAATGAAGCATTAGCTGCATTAGAAAACCCAGATTTCTCTCGTATCGACTGGCCTACATTTGAGAAAGCTGAAGCTACTCGTGGAACAAATGGTAAGATTTTAAATGCAATTGCTAGAGGGATTCCATCTTTCTTAGGTGGTTCAGCAGATTTAAGCCCATCTAATAAAACTAATTTGAATGATATGGGAGTTTACCCTAAAGGTAGAAATATCTACTTTGGTATTCGTGAGCATGCTATGGCTTCTATAGTAAACGCTATGGCTCTTTATGGTCCACTTATGCCTTTCTCTGCAACATTCTTTGTTTTCTCAGACTACTTAAAACCAGCTGCACGTATCGCAGCACTTACTGGAATCCAAAATTTCTATGTTTGGACTCACGATAGTATAGGTGTAGGTGAAGATGGTCCTACACACCAACCTATTGAGCACTTATCTCAATTCCGTGCACTTCCAAACTTCTATGTATGGCGTCCAGCTGATGGTGCAGAAAATGTTGAAGCATGGAAAACTGCATTAGAGATGAAAAACTCTCCATCTGCATTTGTATGTTCTCGTCAAAATCTCTCTGTTCTTCCTAAAGCAGTTGTAGGTGAAGCAAGTAGAGGTGGTTATCTTTTAGCATCTGATGAAAACGCTGTTATTACTTTAATGGCTTCAGGTTCTGAAGTTGAGTTGGCACTCGCAGTAAAAGAGAAACTAAACTCTATCGATGTACCTGTAAATGTTGTTTCAGTTCCTTGTTATGATCTTTTCATAGAACAAGATGCAGCTTATATGAACTCTATCATCAAAGAAGATACGAAAACTGTAGCTATTGAAGCCGCTCGTGGTTTAGAGTGGTACAGACTAGCTGACACTGTAATAGCTATGGATACATTTGGTGCATCAGCTCCAGCAAGTCAACTTTTTGAGAAGTTTGGTTTCACTGTAGATAGTATTATGGAAAAAATCAAGTAAGCTTTAAATTTAGAACGAACTTTATAACTTTCTCTTGAGGTATTTGTGGGGCTTCAAGAGTCCCTCTTATAAGCATGTTTGGTCTGTATTCGACTATCGACATAACCACGACCAATGGTAAAATGATAGAGAATTTGAAACCTATTACTCTTAAGACCTAATATATCATGCATCATATCATCTAAAAAGCATCCTATCCCTGTACCATTGAGCCCCATAGAAGTTGCCTCCAGGTAGAGTTGTTGTCCTATAGCACCACACTCCCAGTAGAGCTCTTTGTATCTATGTGCACCAAACTCTGTGAGTTGTTTGGAAAACTCGCTGAGCATCCCTAAGGAGAAAGCCCCATCACTTGCTATCTCTTGTCCGCAACTGATAGTTTTACTAATAAGTCTGTAGTCATGTTCATGTAAAGAGTAGAGTCCTGACAACTCCTGTTCCTTCCAGAGAAAGTTGGCACTCATCTCCTCTTTGAGGTTCTCTAACATTTTTTTATTTCGTAGTAAGATGTAAAGACCTGGGGGAGTGTTTTCTACTCTATGAACAAAAAGTACTAAGTGAGTAGCACTCTCTTTATCCATTATATGAATACTTCTGCGTTTAAGTACAACCTCTTTAGACTCTTGCGATGCTACTCTTTTAACGGGGAGTGAAATCACTCGTTTTTGTGGTATCTCATCGAGTGAAGTCGCTCTCTCAACAGAGTCTATAATCTCCCACTCATGCATCTGAGGGCTTAATTGATTTGCAATACCTTGAAAGAAGAGAGGAAGGTTTTCTACTAAAGTCTCTAAGTCTTGAGAAGGGGAGAGTATCTCCCTAGAGATAACTAACAACATATCCGTATGCTCTTCTTCATGAAAACAACTCTTCTGGTTGAGTCCCATTACTTTATGAATATCTTCGTTTGATGTGTTATCTAGTCGTGATACTTTCCAACCCAGCATCTTTGCACTTACAACGAGACTCTGCAAAGCATGACCAGCATCGAGGTTTACATATCTAAATGCACGTTCTCCATATTTCCAAGCCTCTCTCCATGAGATACTAGAGAGTCCTACTATAAAACTTCCCTGTGGTAAATCTTGCCAAAAACTAGTGTTAAATTCTGCCAAAACTTCTAAAGTATGCTCTATTGGAGCATAGTGTATTACAGAGCTTTTGTCTGAGAGCTCTTGTAGAGAGGGTGGTAAGACAAGGTAACTCTCTGTTGGATGAAGGTTACCGCTAGAGGCATTACATCTTACAGCTCAAGAACTGCCACCTGACTCTTTCCATGCAGCGATGCCCATGCTAAACTCTAAAAATTGAGCAAGAGACTCTTTTAGAAGGGGAGCTGATGGAACATCTTCATCTATAAGAGAGTAGGGAAGAGTAGAGTTCTTAGTAGATAGAGGTAGTTCTATTCTTTGAGTATCAGAGTAATTTCTAAAAGGGTTAGGTTGTGTAGCCCAATCCATATAGCCTAAAGATTTAGCATATTTCTGTTGTGAGTGTTTTGTTGTTTCATGGTAGTGAAGTACAGTCTGTATATTTTATTCATAAGGAGGATTCTAATCTTTTTTTCTTAATACAAACTCTAAAAAAATTATCTTTAAAATATTGTAGGAAGTTTTAATTCTAGAGATGCTAAAAAACACTATGAAATTTTCAAACTTAAAACTTCCAGCACTTTTTTTTAGTGCAGTAAGTTCAATACCATTAGAGAGAGCTTATGAGAACCTTTAAAACTGTTGAAGAGTTAGTCTCGGAAGAGATTAAACTGGTCGAAGTGGAGTTAATGTTACCACCACAAGAGTTAAAGCTGTTTGCTTCTTACTGTATAAAACATGAGATAAAGTTTAATGACTGGGTAAGAGAGCTAGCACTTAACGATTTAGAAGAAAAAGACTATAGATAGTTTAAAAGCTCTACTCCTACAAAAATAATTCCTAAAAAAAGAGATGAAGAGATAAAAACAAGTGCTGTCACAACTCTAGGCTTACACTCATAGAGAGAAGCAAGATTTACATTTGCGACAGCAAGTGGCATAAGAAGCTCTATAAAGATAATCCCTTTCACCATAGCTTGGAGTTCAAGATTTAGAAGAACTACAAATGCCACTAAGGGTAAAAGAATAAATTTAAAAGCTAAGACCCATAGTATAAGTCTCCTACTTATCTCTTTGATTTGTGTTCCATAAAGATAGATGCCAAATAAGAAGAGCTGCATAGTCATAGATGCATAAGCACCCATCATTAACATTTTCATTATTGATTCATGTATAGTAACCTCATATATACTGAGGAGTATGGCAACTATTGCAGCCCAGAGAATAGGAAGTTTTATGATATTTTTAAGTGAAGTTTTTGTATCGTAAGTACCACGAGAGTAGTAGAAAACACCTATTGTGTAGACCACAAAGACATTAACAAGATTTACGATTGTAGTGTAGGGGATGGACTCTTCACCAAAGATAGCGATATTTATAGGAATTCCCAAGTTCCCAGTATTTCCTATGAGTGCTGCAACTATCGCAATGGAGTACTCTTTTTTTTCTTTAAAAAGAAACCTCGCAATAAAGGCAGAGATAAGAAGAACAAGGAGTACGATAAAAAGATAGATAGAGGGTGCAAGTAGTAAAGTAATATCTATGGGACGAATTAAAAGCCCCCAAAAGGTAAGAAAAACTTGTAAAAAGTACACATTTATAAGTGTGATAGTTTTATCATCTATCTGCTCTTTAAAGCTTCTTTTTGCAAGATAACCCATAACTATAAAAACATAGATACTTAAAATACTAAATATAATTGAACTCATAGTGCTATTATAATATAATAGCGGATGCAAACAATAGAAAACATAGAAAAAAGTATAAAAGAAAATTTAGCAGTGATGGTCTATTTTTCAGCACCAAGCTGTAATGTATGTCATGCTCTTAAGCCAAAGCTACTAGAGGCACTTAATGAAAACTTTGAAGAGTTTATAGTAGAGAGTGTTGATATATCTAAAGAAGAAGATATTGCACCACATTTTGGTGTACATGCTATCCCTACTATCCTTATCTTTTTAGATGCTAAAGAGTTTGTACGAAAGTCTCGTCATATGTCTGTGAGTGAAGTTATAAGTGAGATAGAGCGTCCTTATAAAATAATGACTTCATAAAAAATCAAGTTAAGGTAGCGAGATGAAATTTTTACAGATAGAAGTTAATAAGCAAAACTATCTTTTAGATACAGATATAGTTTTAGAACTTATTCATTATGAAGAACCTACAAGAATGAGTACTCAAAATGAGTATATCGAAGGAATTATTAACCATAAGGATAAAGTAGTTCCCATTATTACAATTCGTAAGCTTCTAAAATTTATTTCTTTTAAAGATGAGCAAGTTTCATTTATAGGAAAAGTTGAAGAACAGCATAGAACCTGGGTGGAAGAGTTTGAGGCATCTCTATACTCTGGAGATAAGTTTACAAAGACCTTTGATCCACATCAATGTGAACTAGGTGAATGGATTGATAAAAATATCGCTTGCTTGCGATGTAATAACCATGGCTTTGTTGATATGCTTGAGAAAGAACTAGTTAATGTACATGAGGCACTTCATAATAATGGTGCGAAATTCTTTTATGAAAAAGATGCTGATAAAGATGAACAGATGCAGGTAATTAAAAAAAATGCAGATCAGACAATAGCTGGATTACATAAAATAGAAGAGAATATATATAAACTGACTTCAGCATTTGAGCAGATTGTTTTAGTACAAATTGATGGTGTTAAAATCGGTTTAGTCGTTGATAGAATTGATAAAACACATGATCTTGATGAAAAAGAGTTCTTTAGAAGTAGGAAAAATTTATCAAGCGAGAGTAGATATATACAGTTTGTAAACTACTACGATATTGAAGGTACTCTTATGTTCTCTATCAACTTTACACAAGAATTTAAAGAGTTACTTGGAAGTACAGTAGAAAAAGATACTACTGCATAAAGGCTATAAGTGAGGCTGTTACGGCTACATTAAGGGATTCTACCTGTCGTTTCATAGGGATACTTAGAGAGTCGTTACATAACTCTTGAACACTTTTACTCACACCTTCACTCTCATTTCCTAAAACAAAGATACTCTTTTGTACTGGTAGGAGACTATAGATATCATTTTTTGCATGTGAAGAGAGTGCATAAACTTTTGTATTTTCAAGCGTAGGGATTATCTCTTCTAAAGTATTACAGTAATAGATAGGAAGTCTAAAGAGTGTTCCTGCACTCGCCTTTACAACAAGAGGTGATATTTTGGCACTACTTTTTTTAGGTAAAATAATTCCATCTACATTGCCCGCGGCACAACTTCTGATAATCATTCCTAGATTTTGAGGATTTTGGATACCATCAAGAGCAATGAGTTTATACTCTTTCATATCCTTAATAGTATTTGCATTTAGATAGGACTGTGCTATAATATCTATGGCTACTCCTTGATCTTGTTTCGCATTTTTACTAATACGAGAGAGTGCTGCTTTGTTATGATAATGGATTTCAAGAGAGCGTTTCTTAGCAAGTGAAAGAATCTCCTTGATTGCACCATCAGTCTTATTTGAATCTGCCATATGGATTTTATGTATATCAATACTTTTATCTTGTAGAACTTCTACTACAACATTACGACCATAAAGGGTGATGATTTTTTCAAAAAATGCTTTTTTATCTTTATATGCTTGTGAATCTTCTGCCATTTTACTTCCTTTTTTAATTCAATTATATTTTATACTATATTATAGATAATTTCTGTTTTGTTTTTTATAACTTTAATCTCTGAAACATTTAATCCCTCTATCTCAAGTCCCATAAATTCTTCCATAGATGAGATACTATGTTTAGCAAGTTCTCGAAGCACTATACCTCTATAAGCTTTTGCCCAGTGACTCACTGCTTTACCATTTTTTAAAAACTTGAGTGTTGTGTATGGCTTTGTTACTTTATAAAATTTGTCATAGTAGCCTGCTCTAAGGTCTAAAATTTCATGGTTATTGAGTAAAAGATCAAGTTGGTAGCTAAAACATTCTTTATAAAACTTTTCTGGGATAATATTACCAATACTATTTCCCTGTTTTACTTTATAGTTGGCAATAGGATCACCACCAGATAAAGGACCATAAAGATTGGAGAAGATTATAGTGTTCTCCTTAAGATAAGTCTGTTGCATATCATTGAGTGAGTTATATTTTAAATACTCATATGCTACCCCATTATAACGTTCTATCGCAGGCATAAGTGCAGAGTCAAAGACATCCTTTATATATGCTTGACACTCTTCAAACTTTTTAATGCCAAAAAGAGCTTTTATAAGTGTCTCATCTTTAGAAAATACAATGGAGTTATACTCTTGAAGTATTGAATCTCTTGCATTTGTAGCTCCCAGAAGCTCTTTTTTTGGAGTATTACCACCATCTTTTTTACCCTCAGAGGGAGAAAATAAAATTTTCAACATTTTTGCAACCTATATATTTACTTGTGACATTATAGTAATAAAAGTTTAATTATTTTGCAATAAATATAAGTAATGCTATAATAAGTGCAACAAAATGGAGTTTTTATGCAAACACATGTAAGAAGTCTCGGTGCCAATGAAATTTTAGAGTTAGTTTTTGTTTATCTTGCTGAGGTCTCCTCAATTCAAGAGTATGATGATATTTTAAAAGTTTTAGCAAATATGGGGAGTGCTTTAAGTGGTGCAGATAGATGTACTATTTGGATTGTTGATGAAGAAAAACACACTATTTGGACTAAAGTTGCACAAGGAATTGATAGATTAGAGATTCCTATGGATTCTGGAATCGTTGGTGACGCTATCTGTAGTGGTGAACGTGAACTTATTGATGATGTTTACAAGGATGAGCGATTTAATAGAGATATTGATAAACTAACTGGTTATAAAACGAAAAGTATGATGGTTATTCCAATGTATGATTATGATGATGATATTATTGGTGCATTTCAAGTTATTAATCATCAAGGAGAAAAAGATTCTTTTGATTTAAGAGATATGGAACGACTTACTTTGGCGAGTACTTATGCTGCGGAAACTCTAAGGTCTGCACAATTAGCACAGGAGATTGAAGAGACTCAAAAAGAGGTTGTCTTTACTATGGGCTCTATAGGGGAAAGTAGAAGTAAAGAGACGGGAAATCATGTCAAACGAGTTGCCGAGTACTCAAGAATTTTAGCACGTGCATATGGTATGGATGAGAAAGAGTCTGAGCTTTTAAAACAGGCAAGTCCAATGCATGACATTGGTAAGATTGCTATTCCTGATAGTATTTTAAATAAACCAGGTCGTTTTGATGAGAACGAACGTTTTGTGATGAATGAACATGCAAGACTTGGATATGAAATGATTCGTCACTCGGAGAGACCACTCTTAAAAGCTGCTTCAATTGTAGCATATCAACATCATGAGAAGTGGGATGGTAGTGGATACCCTAATGGTTTAAGTGGTGAAGAAATTCATATTTATGGTCGGATAACTGCAATAGCAGATGTATTTGATGCTCTAGGAAGTGATCGTGTTTATAAAAAAGCATGGGATGATGAGAGGATTTTTAAACTTTTAAAAGAAGAAAAAGGAAAGCATTTTGATCCTAAACTTGTAGATCTGTTTTTTGAAAATATTCCGGAGATAGAAAAGGTAAGAAAAACTTTTCAAGATAAATACAAAGACAATAGAGAAACTAAGGGTGACAAACAGATAAAAATTCTTGGAGCATACGGAACAAAGTCAAAAGGTTATGGCACAAGTTCATTTGCACTGAATAAGTCAAATGTAATTGATGCTGGAAACCTTTTAGAACCTTTGAATATAGAGTCAGTAGATATAGAAAATATCTGGATGACACATTCCCATTTAGATCATATAATAGATATTGCATATATTTTAGATAACTATTTTGGTTTACGTAAAAAATCTTTAAATATTATTGGACTACCTGAAACAATTAAGGCAATAAAAGAGAATTTTTTAAACAATACAATTTGGCCTGATTTTTCAAAAATAAAATTAATACTCTCAGATGAAATGGCTATAACATATACAGAGATTGAAATAGGAGAGAAATACACTATAGGAGAGGATGAAACACTTCGTGCATTTAAAACAGATCATACTGTGCCAAGTTGTGGGTATGTATTTACTAAAGAAAATTCATCTATTTTAATAACAGCAGACACTTACTCTCTAGAAACTTTGAAGGAAGAAGTTCAAAAAGATGCAACAATAAAAACAATAGTTGTAGAGTGTTCTTTCCCTAATGAATTAGAAAAACTAGCAATAGAATCTAAACATTTAACACCAAAACTCCTTTTTTCAAAGCTAAAAATTGTAGAGAATAGAGAGTTAACTCTTTTTATTAATCATATTAAGCCATCTTATATTAAAAGAATTAGTGCTGAAATTGAAGAATATAGGGGTGTTTGGGATGCAAAAATATTAAAAGATGGTGATTTTATAAACTTTTAGTAAAAACCCTTGACATTAAAAATAAAAAGGACTATAATTCTGACTCAATTTCGATGCCGACATAGCTCAGTTGGCTAGAGCAGCTGATTTGTAATCAGCAGGCCCGGGGTTCAAATCCTCGTGTCGGCACCATTGAAATTTGAATATTAGAAACAGTGTTAGACCAGAAAAGATGTAAATTTATTTACATGATTTGTGGTGAGATAGTCAAGTGGCCAACGACGGCGGACTGTAAA
This sequence comes from Sulfurimonas sp., assembly GCA_027063505.1. Classification (GTDB taxonomy): domain Bacteria; phylum Campylobacterota; class Campylobacteria; order Campylobacterales; family Sulfurimonadaceae; genus Sulfurimonas. Next base: position 5,350 of record JAMORO010000054.1, on the reverse strand, counting down.
TCCGCTCCCTACGGGTTCAGAGGTTCGACTCCTCTTCTCACCACCATAAGTTTAATGCGGGTGTAACTCAGTGGCTAGAGTTCCTGCCTTCCAAGCAGGCTGTCGAGGGTTCGAATCCCTTCACCCGCTCCATAAACGCAAAACTTCTGGAAGCTGAAGTACAATTTCGTCCTTTACTTCATAACTATATGATTTAGCAAAATATGTGCTATTTATAATATAGAAAATCTAATCACAAAAAAACTAATATTAAATAAAGAATTATTCAATTATTGCTTATGCATTAATTATTTGTATAAAAAGACTGATGCTCTCGTGGCTCAGGGGTAGAGCACTTCCTTGGTAAGGAAGAGGCCGGCGGTTCAAATCCGCTCGTGAGCTCCATAATATATACATTATGTTTTAATTAAGCAATAATTGAATGATTTTTGGGTATAATTCCATTTCAATTCAAAACTAAGTAGGAGAACACTATGGCAAAAGAAAAATTTGAACGTGGTTCTAAACCCCACGTTAACATCGGGACAATCGGACACGTTGACCACGGTAAAACAACATTAACAGCTGCAATTACAGCAGTATTAGCAGTAACTAACGGTGCAGCACTTATGGATTATGACCAAATCGATAACGCTCCTGAAGAGAGAGAACGTGGTATCACGATCGCTACTTCACATGTTGAGTATGAAACTGACAACCGTCACTACGCACACGTTGACTGTCCAGGTCACGCGGATTATGTTAAAAACATGATTACAGGTGCTGCTCAAATGGATGGTGCTATTCTTGTTGTTTCTGCAGCGGATGGCCCAATGCCACAAACTCGTGAGCATATTCTTCTTTCTAAGCAAGTTGGTGTTCCTTACATCGTTGTATTCATGAACAAAGAAGATATGGTTGATGATGAAGAACTTTTAGAATTAGTTGAAATGGAAATTCGTGAACTTTTAGATATGTACGATTTCCCAGGTGATGATACTCCAATTACTGCGGGTTCTGCACTTAAAGCTCTTGAAGAAGCTAAAACTGGTGCTCTTGGTGAATGGTCTGATAAGATCAAAGCACTTATGACTACAGTTGATGAATGGATTCCTGAACCAGTTCGTGAAACTGATAAAGATTTCTTAATGCCTGTTGAAGATGTTTTCTCAATCTCTGGTCGTGGTACAGTTGTTACTGGTAAAATCGATCGTGGTACAATTAATGTTGGTGAAGAAGTAGAAATCGTAGGTATCCGTGATACTCAGAAGACTACTGTTACTGGTGTTGAAATGTTCCGTAAAGAGATGGATCAAGGTATTGCTGGTGATAACTGTGGTATCCTAGTACGTGGTATTGGTAAAGATGATGTTCAACGTGGTCAAGTACTTTGTAAGCCAGGTACAATTAATCCACATACAACTTTTACAGCTGAGATTTATGTATTAAGTAAAGATGAGGGTGGTCGTCATACTCCATTCTTCTCAAACTACCGTCCTCAGTTTTATGTTCGTACTACTGATGTTACTGGTGCTATTACATTACCAGAAGGTACTGAGATGGTTATGCCTGGTGATAATGTTAGTATCACTGCTGAACTTATTCACCCAATTGCAATGGAAGAAGGTACTAACTTCGCTATTCGTGAAGGTGGAAGAACTGTTGGTGCTGGTGTTGTTGCATCAATTATCAAATAATTCGCATTTGCGAATTATTGATAACCAATTAAAGGTAATATAATGAGAGAAGCGATTCACTTAGGTTGTGAGAAATGTACAAGACGTAATTATCACACAACTAAAAACAAAAAGACTCATACAGAAAAATTCTCAGTACGTAAGTATTGTAAATGGTGTCGTGAGCACACAAACCATAAAGAGATGAAATTATAATTTCATCCCTTTAGGACTTCGGTCCATTTTTTAGGCGTATAGCTCCAATGGTAGAGCACCGGATTCCAAATCCGGGTGTTGCGGGTTCGAGTCCCCCTACGCCTGCCACTTACATTTATTATTAATGAAGCTTGAGGCTTTATTTATAAGAAATGATATTATTCTAGGAAAGTCAATGAATTTAATGAAACACTATCATAGTGCTAAAGCAGAGTTAGCAAAAGTAATCTTTCCAACAAGTGGACAGGTTAAGCAAGCATATATATCTGTAGTAATTGTAGTTTCTGTGATTGCGGCATTTTTGGCACTAGTTGATTTACTAATGTCATCAGTAATGTCAGCAATACTAGGTTAAGGAGTAAAATATGGCACAACAATGGTACTCCATTCAGACTTATGGTAGTGATAGAATGGTTAGAGATGCAATCTTTAACATGATAGAAGAGATGGGTCTTCAAGAATTTATTACAGAAGTAATTGTTCCAACGGAAGATGTTATTGAAGTAAAAGATGGTAAGAAAAAAGTAAGCGAACGTTCACTCTATTCTGGGTATGTTTTTTCTAAAATGGAATTAAACACAGAAATCCAACACCTAATTCAATCAATACCAAAGGTATCTGGTTTTATTGGTGAGGGAAATACACCAACACCTTTAAGTGAACATGATATTAATGTTATTCTTGATCGTGTAAATAATCGTGCAGCTCCAAAACCAAAAGTATTTTTTGATAATGGTGAGACTGTTCGTATTATTGATGGTCCATTTGCTAACTTTACAGCAACTGTAGATGAGTACGATTTAGAACATGGTACTTTAAAACTGAATGTTTCGATTTTTGGACGTGCTACTCCGGTAGATATCTCGTACACACAAGTCGAAAAAATAATTTAATTTAAAACAAGGAAAAAAACATGGCAAAAAAAGTTATGGATTATATCAAGCTACATATTGACGCTGGTAAAGCTAACCCGGCTCCACCAGTAGGACCAGCATTAGGACAACGTGGTGTTAACATCATGGAATTTACTAAAGCATTTAATGAAAAAACTAAAGACAAAATGGGATTTAAAGTTCCAGTTGTAATTACTGTTTATACAGATAGAAGTTTCTCTTTTATTACAAAACAACCACCAGCATCTGCTCTTATTATGAAAGCTGCAGGAGTTAAAAAAGGGACTGATAATCCTCTTAAAAATATAGTTGGACAACTTACTCGTGCACAACTTATGGAAGTTGTTGATGCTAAGATAGCTGACTTAAATACTGATGATAAAGATATGGCTGCTAATACTTTAGCTGGTACAGCTCGTTCAATGGGTATTAAAATAGTAGACTAATTCTTTTAAAGAGTTAAGAACTATTAAATCACAAACCACAGTGATTCAAAATAATGTGGAAGAATTTATACGGAGAATTTGATAATGAGCAAAAGATATAAACAATTAGTAGAAAAAATTGATGCTAGCAAAGCTTACAGTGTAACTGAAGCTGCAGTAGCTGTTAAAGATTTAACAAGTGCAAAATTTGACGAGACTGTTGAAATTGCAATGAACTTAAATGTTGACCCTCGTCACGCCGACCAGATGGTTCGTGGTGCAATTGTACTTCCTCATGGAACTGGTAAAACTGTTCGTGTTGCAGTATTTGCTAAAGGTGTAAAAGCTGATGAAGCTAAAGCTGCTGGTGCTGATATCGTTGGTACTGATGATTTAGTTGCAGATATTAAACAAGGAATTTTTAATTTTGATGTAGTTGTTGCTGCACCAGATTGTATGGGACTTGTTGGACAAATTGGTCGTATCCTTGGGCCAAAAGGTCTTATGCCAAATCCTAAAACAGGAACTGTAACTCCAGATGTTGCAACTGCTGTTAAAAATGTTAAAGGCGGTCAAGTAAATTTCCGTGTTGACAAAAAAGGTAATATCCATGCTGGTATTGGTAAAGCAAGTTTTGGTGCTGAGCAAATTGCTGAAAACCTTACTTCTTTCCTTGTTGCTATAAACAAGCAAAAACCTGCATCTGCAAAAGGTCGTTACATCAAGAATGCTGCACTCTCATTAACTATGAGTCCAGCTGTTAAACTTGATTTAGTAGAACTAGCAGACATTAAATAACTAAACGCCATTAGGCGTCTAGTTGATGTAAAGTTTTTAGTTAAAGATATTAATATCTCTAACTAAAGATTTTCATTGTGAAAATCTGAAATTACTTGGACTAAAGATAGTTGGGGGTATGTGCCGTGTTGGTACTTAGCTTAATCGAGCCTTTCTCGCCCCTCTTGAAGTTATGTCTGGAAAGGAGATTATATGTTAAAGTCTAAAAAAGCTGAAGTTATTGCTGAATTAACGACTGCGTTTGCTGATACTACTGCTGTAGTAATCTGTGACTATAAAGGTCTTACAGTTGGTAAACTAGAAATGTTAAGAAAAGCTGCTAAAGCAAAAGATACAAGTGTTCAGGTTGTTAAGAATACTTTAGCGACAATCGCATTAAATAATGCAGGTATGTCTGGTGTAGAGATTAAAGATACAAATATTTTTATTTGGTCTGATGATGTTATCAGCGCTGCTAAAATTTCTGCTGAATTTGCTAAAGAAAATGAACAATTTGTTATTAAAGCTGGATACCTTGATAAAGAACCTGCTGACATAGCTAAAATTGAAGCGTTCGCTAAACTTCCTGGTCGTGAAGAACTTCTTGGTATGCTTGCTGCTACTTGGATGGCTCCAATCACGAATATGGCTGTTGGAATCGACGCACTTAGAAAGAAATTAGAAGAAGAAGCTTAGTCTTCTCCTCTAAAGAGTGAATTATTTCACTAAATAAAAAATATAAAAATTAAGGAGTCATTATGGCTGTTACTAAAGAAGACGTATTAGAATTTATCTCAGGACTTTCTGTTTTAGAACTTTCTGAATTAGTTAAAGAATTTGAAGAAAAATTTGGTGTATCTGCACAACCTGTTGCTGTTGCTGGTGGAGCTGTTGCTGGTGAAGCTGTTGCTGAAAAAACTGAATTTGATGTAGTACTTACTGATGTTGGTGCTAAGAAAATTGGTGTTATTAAAGCTGTTCGTGCTCTTACTGGTCTTGGACTTAAAGAAGCAAAAGAGGCGTGTGAAGGTCTTCCATCTACAATCAAAGAGGGTGTAGATAAAGATTCAGCTGAAGAAGCTAAAGCTGCTTTAGAAGAAGCTGGTGCAACAGTAGAAGTTAAATAGTAACTTAGACTAGCACTATTGAAGAACCTTTAGGTTCTTCGCCTTTGGGCGCTTTTACAAGAGGACATGGGTCCTTTAGTAAAAGTGCCCTTATGTCGTTTATAAGCACTGTAATACATCGAGTCCAATTTTATGGCTCAAAATCTATCTAGAGACGTCTAGATATGATACGCTTAATCCCAATATTAAGCCCCTAATTAACTTATTATCGAGGTAACTATGTTAAACACTTTATACTCCGGAAACCGTCTACGTGT
>JAMORO010000053.1 GCA_027063505.1 Sulfurimonas sp. | reverse complement strand
TCAGGGCTTACAAAAACAAAATTCTCCTCTTTATAACCTTCAAAAGATTTGAGAGACGCTACCATACAAGGGTATGTCACAACCTGTACTTGCTTTTTATTAATAATGGCGTTTGAAACCTCTGCTAAAGATTTTAAGTTGCTTATAGAGTAGTTATGTTTTTTAGCAAACATATCAAATGCTAAAACTTTTATCTGATCACTTGCAGTAGTAACAAAATTTACACACCCCTCTATCTTGGAGCTAATCTCCTCTGCTAACTCATTTGCACCCCCTAAGTGACCCGAAAGTAAGGGAATAATTCTCTTAAGATCAAGTGTCATTATAAGTACAGCAGGGTCAGTTGCCTTATCTTTTAAATAAGGTGCAATCTTACGAATAACAGCCCCCGTTGCCATAATGAATATAATGGCATCAAACTCTGCCCAAGCAGTAGGTAAAATATCATCTACCTTTTTAAAGAGATGAAACTCTGCCCCAAGTTCTGCTTTACTCTGAGACTTATTAAAAACATGACATTCATGGTGACTTAAATGTGCGAGCAATTTTTTTGCTGCATCTAAACTGGGGTTATTAATGGTTGCTATAGCTATTTTCATATATACTTTTCTTAATTTTTAATAGGATTATAGCTTGAAAAATTCAATAAAAAATTAAAGTAATGATATTTATTCTCTCAATCTAAATTTAATTAAAATTACGTTAAAGTTTTGGCTTAATTAATGCTTTAAGAGAAAAAATAAGGTAGGTACTATGCACGAAGTAAAACTAGATACTCGAGCTTTTCTTGTCTCTGAAACAGATGAGAAAGGTATTATAAACTTTGCAAATGATGAATTTTGTAAGTATGCAGGCTATTCAATTGATGAACTTATAGGGAAACCCCATAGTATCGTAAGACATCCAGATATGCCAAAAGCTGCATTTAAAGGCTTATGGGATACCATAAAAAGTGGTCAAAAATGGAGAGGTTTTGTAAAAAACAAAGCAAAAGATGGCTCTTACTACTGGGTATTCGCCACTGTTTATCCTTTTGTAAACTGTGATAATAAAAAAGGGTATATCTCTTGTCGAAGAGTTATCTCAGATATGGAAAAAAAGAAATATGACAAACTCTATGAAGAGATGAAAAGAGAGGAGAGATAATGGAATTTTTAAAATATATAAGTATCAAGAATAAGCTACTTTTAAATGTAGTACTTCCTACCATTACTATGATTATAATGGCAAGTTTTGCTATTAGTGATCATGTCTCCTTAAAGTCTAAATACTCTGAGTATGATACTATTGTTAAACTTGATGTTGCGATATCTTCTCTTATTCATGAGACACAGAAAGAGAGAGGGGCTACGGCAGGGTTTTTAAGCGCAAAAGGAAAGAAATTTGCACAGCTACTTCCTACACAGCAAACAAGTACAAATAAAAAAATAGCCGCACTCAAACTCTATATAGAGAGTAGTGATGTTGCAAATATTTTAGAAAAAAATACACACCAGTATCTTCTTTCTGCCATGCAAGAGCTCAAAAGAGTAGAGAGTATACATTCACAAGTTCTCTCTCAAAATATTGAAGCAAAGCAAGCTATAAATTACTATACAAATATGAATAAGAAATTTTTAGACTTTATTGCTAGAGCATCTTCCCAATCTGCTGATGCAGAGCTCTCTACTGCCTCACTCGCTTACTATAACTTTTTAAATGCAAAAGAGCGTGCAGGGGTAGAGAGAGCCGTAGGTAGTGCTACATTTGCAAAAGATAAATTTGCAAAAGGGGCTAAAGCAAAACTACAATCGCTTATTTCTGAACAAGAAGCTTATATGTCGAGCTTTCAAACACTTGCTAAGCAAGAAGATGTATCTTTTTCTCAAAAAATACTCCATGCAAAAAGTGTTGATGAAGTAGATAGAATGCGAAAAATTCTTAGTAACTCTAACGAAATAGGTGGTTTTGGGATTAATCCAAATAGTTTCTTCTCTCTTATGACACAAAAAATAAATCTTTTGAAAAAAGTCGAAGATTATATGGCTGCGAATCTTCACTCCTCTTCATCAAAAACTAAAGAGACTATGCTTATTGCAACTACAGTTGCAGCACTTTTACATGAAACACAAAAAGAGAGAGGGGCTACAGCAGGATTTTTAGGTTCAAAAGGAAAGAAATTTGCTGAATTTCTTAAAAAGCAGAGAGTAGCAACAGATAAAGAGAGTCTCAAACTAATAAAAGTACTCCATAATAACAGAGCCCTAAAAAAAGATTCTATACTGCAAAAAAATATATCTGACACACTTCAAGCCTTTAAAAATCTTACTCAAGTAAGAGCTAAAAGTGATACATTTCAAATTCCACTTAACAGTGCTTTAAAATTTTATACAGATATAAATACAAAACTACTTCTTATTGTTACAGATCTTATTCCCCATGTTCAAACAGCAAAAGAGACACGAGAGCTTACAGCATTTTATAATTTCTTAATGGCAAAAGAGAGAGCAGGAGTAGAGAGAGCCGTTTTAACAAATAGTTTTGCTAGAAATAAATTTCTTCGTGGTATGAAAGCAAAAGCTGTTGAACTTGTAACAGAACAGCGCTCTTTTACAACATCTTTTTTAACTATTGCATCTGCGAATGTAAAAAACTACTACGAAAAAACAATGGATTCACCTGTTATTGAAAAAGTCAATAAAATGAGAGAGATTGCACTTAATGCAACTACAGTAGGAGGGTTTGGTATCAATGCAACATACTGGTTTGACACTATCACTGCAAAAATAAACTTACTCAAAAAAATAGATGATCACCTTAATAAAAACCTTACAATAATGGCAGAAGAAAAATATAATAAAGAGAGTCTTGCTCTTATATTATACTCTTTAATCATGTTTATTGTAATTCTCTTTACTGTTCTTATCTCTTATATTATCAGTAAAAATATACGTAACTCTATAGAGAAAATAAGTTATGGAGTTAAACAGTTTTTAGAGTTTTTAAATAGACGTCATAATGTAATAGAAAAAATAGACTTAGATGGTACAGATGAGATGGCTATAGTCGCTAAAATGGTAAATGAAAATACAGATGAGATTAATGAGGGAATTGAGAATGATATGCTCTGTGTTGGTGAAGCTATCTTAGTCCTCGATAAAATGGCACAAGGACACTACAAGTGCCGTGTACAAACACAAGCTTCAAATTCTCAAATCCAAACATTAGCGAATACTATAAATAAAATGCTAGATATTCAGTCAAACATTATGCAGGATATCTTAAATGGTTTAGAGAAGTACTCTCACTATAATTACCTCGACTCAATCGCACTAGATAAAAAAATAGGTGGCGAGACAAAAGGTCTTGTTGATGGTATAAACCATCTAGGAGAGGCAATAGTAACACTTCTAAATACTACATATAAAAACTCTACAGAGCTTCAAGAGCAAGCGGATTTTTTACAAGCAAAAATGAAGGAACTCAGTAGTTCATCAATCGAACAAGCTTCTCAACTTGAGAGTACATCTACAGCAGTTGTACAGATATCACAATCTATAGAAGAGACATCTCAAAAATCACAAGAGGTAGTATCTCAATCGAATGACATTAAAAATGTTGTTCAAATTATTGCAGATATTGCGGATCAAACAAATCTCTTAGCCCTCAATGCGGCTATTGAGGCAGCTCGTGCAGGTGAACATGGTCGTGGTTTTGCAGTTGTTGCGGATGAAGTACGTAAACTCGCAGAACGTACACAAAAATCGCTTTCTGAGATTAATGCAAACATTAGTATTCTCTCTCAGTCTATCATTGACATTGAGTCAAGTATTACTGAGCAAAATCAGAGTGCAAATCAGATAAATCAAAGCATCACTGAGATTGAGCAGAGTACACAGGAGAATGCAAGAACGGCTACACAGGTGAATGAAATTGCACAGAGTGTAGAGAATATGTCATCAAATGCACTCAAGGATATTGAAAAAAATAAATTCTAAAGTGCTTTAGATTTTCTCTCTCCCTCTTGCTTATATTTTTTAGCATAGAGGTGAGACTCAACTGTAGATTGTTAGAAAATTAGCACTCTTTTAAGATTCTCGATAATATATATTTTATAGTATCTATCTCATTTGTATTTGAGCTGTCATAATCTTCTGCTATTTTTTGGATAATAACTTTTCTATAACAATTATAGGTATCTTTATCTCTCTTGTTTAGTTTAGGATAAACAGAGATAATACTATCATAGACTATAGCTACTGTTGGCTTTGTTGCTTGTTTATCTTGCATTTCAGCTGTTATGACAGATACTATTTTTTCAATCTTATTCATATTTTTTTAATTGTTCTAAAAGTTCTTTTGTATCTATGTTTGTATCTACTCTTGGCGGAGTAATATTACTCTCTTTAAAAAATTTTGTATCTATTTGTTGGTGATACTGTTTTGCTTCACCTTTTAGTTCTACTAACATCATCTGCATAACTTTATAGTATGGAGGGATGACAAAGTCGTTGTTGGATAAGTTATGTATTACTATGGGTAAATGTCCCTCATAGCCTGGATTTGCATATAAACTACTTGGTAATATAAGTCCCATCCTTGCTAAAGAACTTCTTGGTAAAAGTAAGGCTGATTTATCTGATGGTATTTTTATGTACTCTATGGTTTCACTATATAAAAAGTCACCAGCTTTTAAAACATACCCCTTTGATAGCTCTACCTCTTCATAAAGTTCTTTAAAATTTGGCTGCTTAGATAAGTCTATAGGATCTTTTTGTTTTTTTAATATTTTTGCTTTTTCACCTATTCTTAAATCAACTGAAGCACCTTGAATATTGTTTGCAGACACTATATCTATGATATTGTTTGTATCTATCTCACTTATAAGTTCGCTAGTTGCTAAAAACATTTCTAAAACCTTTTTTATTTGTATGCCAATTATACTTAAATTAATATTATAGTAACTTAATTTTATTGATTAAACCAAAATTTAAAGTGCTTTAGATTTTCTCTCTCCCTCTTGCTTATATTTTTTAGCATAGAGGTGAGACTCAACTGTAGATTGTTGCGATAAGTACGCTCCAAACATTATGAGTGCTACCCCTTTTATGTGTGAA
>JAMORO010000052.1 GCA_027063505.1 Sulfurimonas sp. | reverse complement strand
AATACTTCTGTTATTTTATTATAAACTTCTTCTTGTGTCGCCAAAATATTCCCTTATTTAATATTAAATTATTTAACACTGTCATTATAATATATTTAGTTATATTTAATCTTAAATATTATGTGAATAAGTTGTCAAAAGAGCCTTAAAGTTAATAAAATGTATAATTTTCAAATAAAAATTCTAAGGAGAGTAGATGCAGCTTGTTGGCTTTAACAACTTGAAAAAAGCACTAAGTTTTAGTTTTTATGACTTTGTGATTGCTCCAAATGAGAGTGAAAAATTATCTTACATAGAGTATGTAAATTCACACTACTCATCAGAAAAAATTGCAACACTTTTGAGAAAAATAGTAAATATTATAGATGCAAAAATTTTAAGTAGCTCTTTAGAAGATTATGAGCCTTATGGCGCAAGTTCGTTGATGCTTTTGAGTGATATAAAAGGCTCGGGTGTAGAGATGCATCTTGATAAGTCTCATATCTCTGCACACACTTATCCTGATTTTGAAAATAAAAATGGAATTTTAAGTTTTCGTGTAGATATAGAGCTCTCAACCTGTGGGGAGATTACACCTTTGAGTTCTTTAAATGCTATATTTGATTTTTTTGATACAGATATAGTGACTATAGACTATAATGTTCGAGGTTTTACACGAAATGCGAGTGGTGAGCATATTTATATGGATCATGAGATGGGTTCAATTGCTACATTTATAGACAATACAATTTTAAAGCACTATAAAACAAAAGATTTGATACTGCAAAATGATAATATTTGGCAGTTAAAACTGTTACGAGTAGATATGCAAGAGGCAGAGTACTTCTCTCCTCAAACATCACTGACTACAGATGAGAAAAAACTGTATATAAAGCAACTTAATGAAGAGATGTTGAGTATATTTAATGGATGGAGAAGCCTTTGAAAAAGTTTGATAGAGAGCATATACTACACCCTTATGCACCAGCAGTACCAGTAGCTGAGATGTATATGGTTAAGTCAGCAAGTGGCGTTTACTTAGAGCTTGATAATGGTGAGAAAATTATAGATGGGATGAGTTCATGGTGGTCGGTTATCCATGGTTATAATGTTCCTGAGTTAAATGCAGCTGCTACAGAGCAACTCTCAAAGATGAGTCATGTAATGTTTGGTGGATTAACACATGAGAGTGCCATAAATCTATCGAAAAAGCTTCTCTCTGTAACAGATGAAAGTTTAGAGCATATCTTCTTTAGTGATAGTGGTAGTGTAAGTGTTGAGGTTGCATTAAAGATGGCATTTCAGTACTTTAATTCTCAGGGGAATAAACAAAAAACAAAAATTCTCTCCTTTAGTAAGGGCTACCATGGGGATACTTTTGGTGCGATGAGTGTCTGTGATCCTGTAACGGGAATGCATGCTGCATTTGAGGGAATACTCCATAAAAATATATTTTGTGAAGAGCCAATGTGCTCTTTTGATTCAGAGTGGAAAGAGATATATATAGCTGACTTTAAAGAGAAAATAGAGAACCATCATAAAGAGATCGCTGCGGTTATAGTAGAACCAGTGGTTCAAGGGGCGGGGGGGATGCGTATCTACTCACCACTCCTTTTAAAAAGAGTGAGAGAGCTTTGTACTCAGTATGATGTGCTCCTTATTTTAGATGAGATTGCAACTGGATTTGGTCGTACGGGAAAACTTTTTGCTTATGAGTATGCCGAGATAGCTCCTGATATACTCTGTGTTGGAAAAGCTTTAACGGGAGGTTATCTCTCTTTGGCCGCAACACTTACTAGTAAAAAGGTGATGCAAGGTGTAGAAGCAAATGGAAACATCTTAATGCATGGACCTACTTTTATGGCAAATCCTCTCGCTTGTGCTGTTGCAAATGCTAGTTTAGAGCTTCTTTTAAACTCTCCATGGCAAGAGCGAGTTAGGAGTATAGAGTCACAACTTTTAAAGGAGTTAGGAAGATGTAGAGAACTCTTTCTTGTAAAAGAGGTACGGGTTCTTGGGGCTATAGGTGTGGTAGAGCTACATAAAGAGATAGATTTGGCTTGGATGACACCAGAGTTTATAGCTCGTGGTGTTTGGGTGCGACCATTTTTAAATCTTGTCTATATTATGCCTCCTTTTGTTATAAGCAAAACAGAGCTTACTACTCTTACTACTGCTATTTTTGAAGTAGTTGCTGCATTTGAGGGTGTAGCTGAGTGAGAGAGTTTCGACAAGTCTTAGAGAGAGAAGATAGTATAAACTATGCTATAAAAGAGGTGTTAGCTGAGGGAAAAACAGCATATCAGGAGTACCTTTTTTTTGACTCTGTACTCCATGGTAGATGTTTAGTACTAGATGGTGATCTACAGTCATGTGAGAGAGATGAAGCCCTCTATCATGAAGCCTTGGTACATCCTGCTATGCTACTACATCCAAACCCAAAAACTGTTCTTATTATGGGAGGAGGCGAGGGTGCAACAGCTCGTGAGGTTTTAAAACATAAAAGTGTAGAGCGAGTTGTTATGGTAGATATAGATGAAGCGTTTGTTTCTCTTTGTAAGTCTTACATATCTTCGTGGGGTGCAACTGCGTTTAATGACCCACGTTTAGAGTTACACCATAGAGATATAAATGAGTACCTAGAGAGTTGCCAAGAGCAGTTTGATGTTGTGATAGGGGATTTAATAGATGTAAGTGATTGGGAGTCCGATGCTGCTGCTCTATATGGAAGTAATCTTTACAGAAGACTAAAAGCTCAAATGAGTTCAAATGGCATTGTTGCGACGCAGGCAGGAACACTTGATATGCAGAAGTTAAAAAATCATAAAAAAATTAGAGCAGTTTTAGCTGAAAATTTTTCTGAGGTGAAAAGTTATGGACTAATGATTCCCTCTTTTTATGCTCTTTGGGGGTTTGTGATTGCTGGAGACTCTTTATGGAGTTGTGATATGAAAGAGTGTTTTAAAAGAGATGAGTCTCTTTTTGAGGCATTGGGAAGTAGTGCTCTGTTAAGTGCATTTTCTTTGCCTAAGGTTATAAAAACAGAGATAGGAGTTTAAAGTATGGAGTATCAAGAGTTAGCAAATGTACCCTTAGAGGAAGCCGATGTTGTTATTCAGCGAGTCGCCTTTGGAGAGAGTGTGAGTGGGGGAGAGGGAACGGAGTTAGCACCTGATGCCATCTTAGAAATTTCAGAGCAGATTGAGTACTATGATGAAGATATGGAGTGGTCTCCTATGAAGTACATGAGTGTTTGTGTGAGTGATAGTGTGAGTGAGTACGATAAAATAAAATCACATACAGAGTCTCTCGTTCGACCTAAAAATCAACTCCTTATCTCTTTGGGAGGCGATCACTCTATAACGCCAAAGATAACAGAAGCCCTTCTTAAACGGCCTACAACCATTCTCTTTTTAGATGCACATGCTGATTTAAGAGAGAGTTATATGGGGAATGAGTTCTCTCATGCAACACCCTCTCATCATCTTTTAAAAGCGGGACATAAGATGATAATGGTTGGGATTCGTTCTCTTTTTGAGACAGAAGCTGTTCGCGTTAAAACAGATGCAAATATAGACTACTTTTCAGATAGAGCTTTAAGAAAAGAGAGTGTAAAAGAGAAACTTTTTGAGACTATACGAGCCTTAGATGGAGATGTTTACCTCAGTATAGATATGGATGTTTTTAATCCAGCTATAGTTCCGGGTGTGGGTACCCCACAACCTGGTGGCATAGATTACTACTTTGCTACAGATATACTAGAAGCACTCTTTTTAGACTCGAAGGCTAAAATAAAGGGGGTTGATATGGTAGAACTTGTACCTGAAGCATCTACTGTTTCACAAACATTTGCTGCAAACTTACTCCAAAAAATTATTTCCTACTGGGGAAAATCACAAGGATTTGATAAACGCAAAGCTACAGGCTCGCAAACAAAGGTAGCCTATGAGTAGGATTTTATAATGCCAAAGTTTATAGCTATAGAGCCATTAGAGAGAGAGCCTTTAGATAAAATAGGATTTACTTGGCATAAAGATGAAGATGGGGAGTATATCATTAAAGATAAGTTGATAGCTCTGAGTGAAGTAGAAGCTGAAGCTTATTATAAAGCAGCAGATGAGCTTTATACGATGTACGAAGCTGGTGCTGAGTATGTGATAAAAAATTCGCTTTTTGAGCTTTTAGACATTCCCTCTAACTTAATAGCACCCATTAAAAAGAGTTGGAGAGATGAGCGAGAAAACCATCTCTATGGTCGTTTTGATTTAAGTGGAGGCATAGATAAGCAACCCATAAAACTTATAGAGTTTAATGCAGATACCCCAACACTACTTTTAGAGAGTAGTGTCATCCAATGGATGCTTTTAGAGAGTAGCTCTCTTGAGAATAAAAAACAGTTTAACAGCATTTATGAAGCTATTGGGGAGAAAGCTGTTGCTATAAGTAAGGGAGACAGAGGTGAGTACTCAAAATTTCTCTTCTCTTGTGTAAAAGATATAGAGGAGGAGACAAATACTACAAAGCTTTTAGAGCAGATGGCTAAAGATAGGGGTCTGCTTACACATTTCTCTTTTCTTGAGGATATTGCCTTTGATAATGGTGCTGTTTTAGATGAGTCTGAAAAGGCATATGATTTCTGGTTTAAACTCTACCCTTGGGAAGATATGTTAGCTTTTGATGGAAAATTAAATACAAAAGTGCTCAATCCTGCGTTTACTTTACTCTATCAGTCAAAAGGAATGTTAGCTATACTTTATAAACTTTTTCCTGACTCGCCTTACCTTCTAAAAAGTTCTTTTGAACCCATACAAGAGAAGTATGTGAAGAAGCGAATGTTTGGAAGAGAGGGTGCAAATATAGACATAGTAGAGGGAGAAGCACTGCTACTCTCTACGGAAGGAATCTATGAGGAGTATAGTGCTGTTTATCAAGAGTATGTGGATTTTGTTCGTGATGAGGCAGGTCTTTACTATCAAGCGGGAGTATTTTACTCAGGAAAACCTTGTGGTGTAGGTTTTCGTAGAGGGGCTGAAATACTTGATGATATGAGTCAGTTTGTAGGGCATCTTATAGAGTAGAGAGTAACTTTTGCTATAATGATGTAAAAAAGGTTCTTTATGCATAGACTCTCTTTCTCTTTTAAAATTTTATTCTTAAGTTTTTTATTTCTCTTTTTAAGTGCTTGTAGTGACTCTAAACCTACTAAAGTGATAGTATCTTTTG
>JAMORO010000051.1 GCA_027063505.1 Sulfurimonas sp. | reverse complement strand
CTAGTTTCTTCAGCTCTTCTGCTTCAAATGTTAGAGCAGCACGTGTCTTATTTTGTTGATTATATCTTTTAAAGATGATATCTACACTTTCAGGTATATGTTCAAAAGCATATTTCCACCCTTTTAAAGAGGCTTGTTTAAATGCTTCTACTGCCACAGAATCACTCTGTAAAAACTCTTGAGAGGTAAAGAGAAGATCACTATAGAGATCAAAGCCTTCATCTTTGGATGTAAAACTTTTGTACTCTATACCCATCTGTTTTAAAATATATGGTTCATTTGAGATATATGCAGAGTATATATCTACTTTTTTATCAACAAGATCTTGAAGATTTCCAGTATGCTCTACCTTCATTAAAGAATCAAGCTTTACATTATGTGCCTTTAAAACGGCTTCTATAGAAGCACTCTGAACAAGATCAGTAGTCTGCATAATTCTTTTTCCAGAAAAGTCCTCAATTTTATTTATATTTGAAGATTTCAATGTTAATAAGATACTTGGTGTAGATTGGAAAATAGCAGCAAGGAGAGCAAATTTTTCTCCCATGCTATCATAACGAATAATATCAGCCCGACCAACACCAAAAGTAGCATTTTGTGCTAAAACTTCTGCCTTAACATCTATACCATACTTATAGGGATGAAGTTCTACATCTAGCCCAGCCTCTTTATAAAATCCCTTCTCAATTGCAATATAATAACCGGCAAACTGAAACTGATCAAACCAGAGAAGCTGTAAAGAGACTTTTTTTAGTGGTTCTGCTGCGAATAGTGTAAGGAAAGAGAATAATAGGAGAAGCAGAAGCGGTCTTATCATAATAAATCCTAAT
Source organism: Sulfurimonas sp. (assembly GCA_027063505.1). Classification (GTDB taxonomy): domain Bacteria; phylum Campylobacterota; class Campylobacteria; order Campylobacterales; family Sulfurimonadaceae; genus Sulfurimonas. The sequence continues at coordinate 26,448 of JAMORO010000051.1, read as the reverse complement.
AATTGTTTATATTTAATTATACCACAACAGTTAAGAAGTAGTATCGTATAACTCTTAATACTCCAGCGATAATTAAAAACCATATAAATTTTAAACGTACTAAACCAGCAACTATAGTAAGTGGATCACCAACAAGTGGAAGCCATGAGAATAAAAGTGCAAAATATCCATACTTATGACCAAAGTAAAAAGATTTTTTTCCAATCTTAGATTTGAGTAGTTTTGATTTAGAGCTTGAATAGAGATAATAGCCTAAATAATAGTTTACAATGATGGCTAAGATATTACCACTTGAAGCACTTACCATAGCGTTTAGTGTTGACATATCACTCTTTAAGGCGACTATAAAAGCAGCCTCAGAGGAGAAAGGGAGAATAGTAGCGGCAAAGAATGCAGTAATAAAGAGGGAGAGTTCTGCCATAAGAGGCTAGAAACTCTCTTTTATATTTTGGGCCACACTCGCTATAAGTTTATCCCGAGCTTCAACAGAAGTCCAAGCGATATGAGGAGTGATATAGAGATTATCACTATCTCTTACATTTAAGAGAGGATGATCTTCTCTCATTGGTTCTTTTGTTAAGACATCTAATCCAAAAAAGAGATTTTTTTCATCAACGATTTTGGCAACAGCCTCTTCATTGATAATACCACCACGACCAAGATTTAAAATAGTTGCACCCTCTTTACAACGACTTAGTGCCTCATAATCAAGAAGATTATCTGTCTTCTCATTGAGTGGTGCATGGATAGTAATGATGTCACAAGTCTCTAGTAACTCATCTAAATCTACTGACTTATAAGGCTCATCACGTTTTACACCACTTGTAGAGAAGTAGACTACTTCTGCTCCAAATGCAGTAGCGATAGTAGCGACACCATGACCGATAGCTCCAAGCCCAATAATCCCCCATTTTTTACCTTTAAGTTCAAAAAATGGCTGACTCACATCAGTAAAAATCTTACTTTTAGAGTATGCTCCACTCTTTACACTCTCATCATAATAACGAGAGTGCCCTAAGAGATAAAAAAGCATAGAGAATGTGTGTTGTACAACTGAGTCAGTAGAGTATCCTGCTACATTCTTAACCTCTATCCCTAACTCTTTTGCAGCATTTAAGTCGACATTGTTCATCCCTGTTGCTGCGATGCAGATAAGTTTTAACTCTTTAGCTTCTTCCATAAACTCTTTTGTTATAACAACCTTGTTCGTTACTATAACAGTAGCGTCTGTTATTCGATGAACTGTTTCATCCGTCGCTGTTGTTTGATAGACTTCTACCTCTCCAAGTGTATTAAAAACAGAAAGATCCGTCGCTCCAAAAGTGAGAGCATCAAGTAAAACTATCTTCATTTAGTTATCTTTTATCCCCTCTATAAGCTCACGAGATTTCTCTAGTGCAGCTTCTACTTCATCAAAAACAAGAGCAACCGCTAAACGACGCCCTTTATGTGCATCTGGTTTTCCAAAAACACGCACAAAAGAGTTGTCCGTAAAGAGAGATTCATCTACATTTATCACAGGAGCATTTGAGTGACTCATATCTGTTTTGTATGCCGCTGAAGCACCATCACCATAGAAAGTAAATCCAAGTGGTAGACCAAGAACTGCACGTAGATGTAGTGCAAACTCACTCTGAGACTGTGTTATAAGTGTAACCATACCAGTATCGTGTGGACGAGGACTTACTTCACTAAAGTAAACTTCATCCCCTTTGATGAAAAGCTCAACACCAAAAAGACCACGACCACCAAGACCATCAGTGATAGCCTTTGCCATCTCCTCTGACTTCTGTTTTGCAACTGCACTCATCTGCATTGGTTGCCATGAAAATACATAGTCACCATCTCTCTGCTCATGCCCGATAGGTTCACAAAATACAGTTTCACTTCCATTACGCGCTGTTAACATAGTAATCTCATAATCGAAATCAACAAATGCCTCAACGATTAACTCACTCGCATCACCACGAGCCTCTTTTGCTATCTCCCATGACTGTTCAACATCTTCAGCAGATTTAAGTACAGACTGACCATGCCCTGATGAACTCATAACAGGTTTTATAACACAAGGATAACCCATACGAGCAGATGCCTCTCTTAAGCCCTCTAGAGTTGTAACAAACTCATAAGGACCAGTATGAAGACCTAAAGTCTCTGCTGCAAAAGTACGAATGTTTTTACGGTTCATAGTCTTACTTACAGCACTAGCATTTGGAATAACGTTATATCCTTTATCTTCTGCTGCAAAAAGAGCATCGATACTAATAGCTTCAATCTCAGGTAAAATATAATCTGGTTTTTCACGGTAGATAATCTCTAAAAGAGCATCTTTATCTTGCATATTTACAACATAAGAACGGTGAGCAACATGATGCGCTGGAGCATTTTGGTAACGATCAACAGCTACTACTTCGAGACCTAAACGCTGTGCTTCGATAGCGACTTCTTTTCCAAGTTCGCCAGAACCTAGTAACATTACTTTTTTTGAGTTTGATTTGAGGGGAGCAGAGAATTGCATGGGATAAAATTCCTTCATAAAATATTGAAGGAATTATATCAAAATTGAGGTTAATCTAGTTTTTCAGACCTATAAGAGTTTGAAGAAGTTGATCTGAAGTCGTAATAGTTTTACCGTTCGCCTGGAAACCACGCTGAATAATAATAAGTTGAGTCAGAGCCCGTGAGAGGTCAACATTTGATGCCTCTAGTGCAGAACTTTGAATAAATCCACGCCCAGCAGTAGCCGCTGTACCAATAATAGGATTCCCCGAGTTGGCAGTCTGAATATAGACATTCCCACCCTCTGTTGAGAGACCTTCATTATTTGTAAATTTAGCCATTGCAATCTGTGCAAGACCAAAAGAACGACCATTTGAGAATGATCCAACTAAAGTACCACTCTGATCGATTCTAATTCCTACTAAATCCCCACCTGTATACCCATCTTGGCTTATTCCAGAAGTTGAAGATTTAGAGTCAAAACTTGTCATACCATCAAAAGTATTTGCAGTACCAAAACTTAAATTAATTTGCTGCTCTGGTGATGAACCATTATTTGCTGTAAATGAGATGTTTGGAGGATTGTATGTAGACATAGCTCCAGAGTTTGTAAAACGAACAGTTCCTGTTCTCTCATTTCTTGGTGAAATAGTATTAATAAATCCAGGTTCAGGAACACTTAGTTTCATATCCCATGTACTACCAGTTGCTGTATCTACCGCTGTTTTTCTAAACTCTGTTCTTAAAGTATGTTTAGAGCCTAGTGAATCGAAAACATCAATCGAACTTGAGTGAGTTGCTGCATTAAAAGCTTGTGAATATGCTGTACCAGTACTTCCTGCTTGAAGATTAGAGTTTAGTGCCACAAGGTTATTTGTAAACTTTGTATTTTTAGAAACACCATTAAGTGTGTTTGCAGTTACTTTAATATTCATATCGTATGAATCATCTGCACCACCAGGGTTAATAATTTTAAATTTACCCTGCTCATCAACTGAAATCTCTATATTTGAACCCTCTACAGTACCATCACCATCTGCATCCACTGCATTTGCTTGCTGTTCCATTGCATTACGTAGTTGTGCCATTGTAGTAAAAGTTTTTATACCATTAACAACATCTATTGATGATGTTGGATCATATTTATATTGGTAAGCAGTTGTCTCTGTTCCATCACTTGTTGCTGTATCTGTTACCGCTAACCCACTATTTGTATTTCCAATTGCAGAGATATTAATGTTATGAGATGCTGACTCACTTGAGTTTGGATTTGAAAGGTTTATTTTATTATTTACAATATCGTATGAAGCGGTAATCCCGGTTATTGCTGATTGAGCATTAATCGCTGAAACATATCTATTACCATTTTGAACATCTGTATTTGTCGCTAAAGCACCACTTGTTGTAATCTGCTTTGTTGATCCATCATCAAGTTGAAAAGTAATATCTAAGTCATTGGCTCCAGATGCAACTGCACCACCATCAGTCTTTGTAGCACTTAAAAATGATATCCAGACACCTTGATCTTTTTGAAGAGAGAATCCTTCTCCAATCTCATTAAACATAACACCAATATCTCCAGAGGCTATAGGACGACCATTTTCATCTACAGCATCTCCTTGTCCAGGATTTGTAATACTATTTGGTGTTCCAGTTGCTACTGTATATGCAGGGGAGAAACTCTCAACCAAACTTCCTGAATTAAGATTTGCTTTAAGCACAACTTCTTGTGTAGGGTTTGCAGGAGTTGTTAATCCTGGTGCAATATTTAAGTTCGTAACTGGAGAAGTTGAGTCAACTTTACCTGTTACATTATCTCGTAACCATCCCTGTGCAATAAATCCATTATTATCAACAAAGTTTCCACCTGCATCAAACTTGAAGTCTCCTGCACGAGTATATTTATAAGTATTTCCACCATCAGGAGAGATTACAAAAAAGCCATCCCCTTGAATAGCAACATCTGTATTTTTATCACTATTTTGAACACTACCCTGAGAGAAAATACGAGTAGCTGATGTTACAGATGAACCAAGACCAACTTGAACAGCATTTTTACCACCAAGAGATCCCTGTGGTGCTGTTGCTATTGACTTTGTTTGTGCCAAAAGGTCTGAAAAGTTTGCACGAGAGTATTTATACCCGATAGTGTTAACATTCGCAATATTATTTGATTCGATATCCATCGCAACTTGGTGCGATTGGAGTCCGGATACACCGGAAAAAAGTGACTTTAACATAATAAATCCTTTTTAAAATTTCATTTCTTAAAGAATATATAGCATGAAGTGTGCCAACTTTGGAAGGAGTGTTTAAGCATCCATCTGAAGGGCTTTTTGCATCATTTGATCAGCAGTAGTAACAATTTTTGAACTTGCATCATATGATCTTTGAAGGATTATTAACTCTGTTAGGCCAGATGCTAACTCATAGTTAGAACCCTCTAGTCGAAAGTTTACAACATCAGCACCTGTAATATTTTGGCCATTTGCATCTTTAAAAAACATTGCTGCACCACTGTTGTTTGTCTCTTGAAAACGTGAACCTGTAAGTCTCTCTAAACCTTGATTGTTTTGAAAATGGAAAACAGCAATTTTCCCAACACTACTCTGAAGCCCATTACTAAAAGTAGCTATAACTTCAGCATTTTTATTTATACTGTAACCAAGTAAATCTCCACTAGGAGTACCATTAGCAGAAGAAGAGCCTGGAACAACAGGTAAGTCCATGGAAACTATTCCTTGGTAACCTTTCCCTAAGTCTATTGCAACAGAAGTTCCATTATTATCAATACTCGTAAGAGTTGAAGAGAGAAGTGATCCAGATGAATCAAATGAGACACTCCCCGTTTGTGAATCATAGGAGATAAGACCATCAGCACTTTTTGTTGTAGCCGTTACATCCCACTGACTTCCAGGAGCATTTTGAACAGCACTCTTCGTAAAAATAAGTTTTAACTGATTTTTTGCTCCAGCAGCATCAATTACCCCAGAACTAACAACAGCTGGCTCTGGTCCAATACCAACATTAGCGATAAATTGAACTTCTGTCGTTGCTTTGGCTGGGTAAGTTAAACTTTTAGGAAAACGAAGCTTCTCTTGAGAACTAACATTCCCAAGTTTTACCTCGTCTAATGTAGTTGTTAATACATTGTCTGTACTAATATTTCCACCGAGTGTTCCAAGAACATAATATCCATCGCCTGAAACAAGATCACTATTTGCATCAAAACCAAATGTCCCATCACGAGTATAGACAGGATTACCGTTACTCTCTACACCGAACCACCCATCCCCAAGAAGGGCTAAGTCTGTACTTCTGTCAGATTGTAGTAAAGCACCATTTGACTCTATCATACTTGTACTCTGAAGACGAACACCATCACCAACTCCATTAGAATCTGTATCAATGGAAGCATCTGTACTTATTCTCTTTTCAAAAAGAGAAGCAAACTCCGCATTGTATCCACGGAATCCAACAGTATTTATATTTGCGATATTATCTGTTACAATATCTATACCAGTAGAGAAGTTTTTTAATCCTGATATACCTGTATAAAAAGCTTGAGTCATCATAATAAACTCCTTTTACTTTTAGTAAATCTCTTTAATTTTATCGAGTGGTAGATATGAAGAACCTACTTTTACAAGTGCTTGTCCCTCTTCAAAACGAACTGATTCTATAGGATATGCACCCATTCTTGTTGTAAGAGCATCTCCCTCTAGATTATTATAACTCGATGTAATGTAGTAAAGTCCACTCTCTGCTTGATTACCATTTGATAATGTTCCATCCCAATCAAACTGATAAACTCCTGCTGGATTTGGTTCAACATCTATAGTATTAACCACATTCCCGTCAGCATCAAGGATTTCAAGTGTTCCATTTGCTATAGCCTCTGGAAAATAGACTTCAAAACTACTTGGAGAACCCTCTTCATAGCTAATAGCATTTGAACCAAGGTCTGCCGTTTTTCCAATTGCAGCTATGGTACTAAACTGTTGTGAGTTTCCAAGAGAAGCTGCAAGACTCTCTAGGGCCTTATTTGTATTATCAGATGCTTCTAAGGTCGCTAACTGTGATGTTTGTGAAAGAATTTTTTCTGTATCTGTTGGTTCTGTAGGATCTTGATACTGTAACTCTACAAGAAGAAGTTTTAAAAAATCATCTTTTCCTAAGACTCCATTTGGATTCCCATCTGCTGTATTTGTTCTTTCAGTTGGAGTAGTTGGTACTGCTATCGCTGCATTTGTACCTGTTGATGTAATAGCCATAATAGACTCCTTTTTCTATGCGTAGTTTGGAACTACGATTTCAAGAGAGTTAAGTATCTCTTCATTTTTTTCTTCATTATCAAAGTAATTGTACTCTTCTCGAGCAGAGCGTTCATTCTGTGAATTTTGCTGCTGTTGTCCAGAAAAACCCTGTTCTGAACTTTGAGAGTTGTTGTTAAAGTTTAATGTAGCATTATTTATTCCACTATTATTTAACTGGACTTTTAAATCATTTACATTCATTGCTAAAGCATTAATCGCTGCATTATTTGAACTAAGATTTATATGTAAGTTTTTACCCCGCTGTACAACAGTAAGCTCTACGGATCCTAAACGCTCCGGATTTAATGCCACCTTCACTCTTGTAAAAGGTGCTTTATAATCTTCAATGGCAGTTTTAACATCTTGAGAGAGATATTTTGTCATCTGTTTTGCTTCATTGAGTTTAACTTCTAAACTATCAGCTTTATTAACATTTAATCCATCTACTTTAAAGTTTGTTGTACTCTCTTGAGTATCACCTCTAAGAAGTGATTCTAGAGAAGCAGCTGGCTTTTGTGTTGTAGTCGGAGCTATAACTTTTGCTGTTGCTACTGAGAAGTCAGCTGTAAAACTACTCTCTTGTTTATTTCCCTTTATACCTTGAAGAAGCATCTTCAAAGTATCATCTGCCTTCTCTTTCGGTGTTTTAGGGTTTGGAGTCACTGTATTGAGTTTTGTTGTAACGAGTTGTTCTGTTGTAATCTCTCTATTTACTTGGGCTTTAAAGAGTGGTGTCGGTTTTTGCTCTTTTACATTAGTAGGAGTACTCTCTTGTGCTACTTTACTTGTAAACTCCTCTAGAGTTATCTTTGATACATCTATCCCTATCTTAGTCGCTACATCAACTAAACCTTTAAGTGTTTTAGGGAGAGCCTCTATCTCACTCTTACTCAAGTTCATCTGATCTACAATCTTATTTTTCAGATACTCTTTAGCCTCTGCCATAACTACTTTTAACTCTTTTGGACTTATCGCCTCTACTAGAGTTGGGTTGAGTGCTATCTCTGGTTCTATTACTGTTGTATGAGTTGGAGTCACTGTATTGAGTTTTGTTGTAACGAGTTGTTCTGTTGTAATCTCTCTATTTACTTGGGCTTTAAAGAGTGGTGTCGGTTTTTGCTCTTTTACATTAGTAGGAGTACTCTCTTGTGCTACTTTACTCTCTATCTTCACTTCACTCTTAAGAGGAAGAGTCACTTTACTTGTAAACTCCTCTAGAGTTATCTTTGATACATCTATCCCTATCTTAGTCGCTACATCAACTAAACCTTTAAGTGTTTTAGGGAGAGCCTCTATCTCACTCTTACTCAAGTTCATCTGATCTACAATCTTATTTTTCAGATACTCTTTAGCCTCTGCCATAACTACTTTTAACTCTTTTGGACTTATCGCCTCTACTAGAGTTGGGTTGAGTGCTATCTCTGGTTTTTGTGCTGAAGTTGTAAGAGTTTGACTCTCTTTTGCAACAGGAGATGAACCTTTTAAAAGAGAGAGTAATCTATCTTTTTTACTTAGGTTTGTATCTTTTTGTACAACACCCTTCTCATCAAGGGCCAAAACAAGGACACCTTGCTGCACTACTTTTTCTGTTTTTGTATCTGAAGCACCACGAAGTAACTCAGAAAACGAAAGGCCTGAGGACTTCTGCTCCGCTTGGCTCTCTTGTGGTGCTATGTTTAGAGGTGAGGATGATTTTGAACTATTTGTTTTCGTATCAACTAGGATCATCATATACTCCTTCGGCCCTTATTAGTGGGATTTTAGAGAAATATAGCACTTTTTGTTCCATTGATTAAAACTATTTTTGAAGTTGCCGATTTTGAGAAGATGAAAATACTCTTACTACTTCTCTTGTCACTCTCTCTTTTTGGAGAGCATATTTATGAAAGAAAAATGACAAAAGAGAATATCACTGCCATGAATAATAAAAAGATTAAGTGTAGAATAGTGTGCGATAAAAAAATATATAAAGAGCAGAAGATCTCTGAGGCTGTCTCTTTTTACAAAAACTCTCAGCTCTACAAGTTTAGCAAAGAGTTTTAGTAGGCTTTAGCAAACCTATCTAAGCAGTGTAACTCTCTTTTTAAAAACATACTCACACTATCTTGCATATTTCCAAATATCTCTTGGGGTGTTTCACCATCCACAGGATAAGAGAGCATAAAACTTCCAAGGTACTGTGCAAAAAACTCATCAAACATACTCTTTACTATGCCTGTCCCATACTTATCTGTATAAGGTAGAACAAAAAAGTAATCTGTTCCATCATGCACAATAGAGTCAGATGTCCGTAAAATTTCACCTAAACAACTATCTATAATCTCCGGTAAGATTCCTTCAAAACTACAGTATAAAAGAGTAAAACTCTCAGCACGATTCTGATCAAGTCTATCAGATATTCCGATATTTAACTGCATTAACTCTTTAAAGTTATCAAAACTAAAATGTATTCCCGCCATTATTTTCCCTTTTTAAGCAGTAGTAAAAAGTCAGACTTTCCCTTATACCCAGGAGTTGCCGAAAACTTACTATCATCTTCATAACTAATGATATATGTTACAGGCACAATAGGAGTATCAAAACGTTTAGGAAGTGTATGCTCTTCACGATTTACAATAAGAGGGATAAAGTCCTTATGAACAGCACTATCTACCACATCACGAGCGAGTACTTTCTTCTCTAGCTTACGACACCATGGGCAGTAGTTTGTCACTTGAATAAGAAGTATATCTTTCTTCTCTATCTTTGCACGCTCTACAGCTTTCTCATAGCTTGTCTCGTAGTTATATTTAACTGCAAAATCTTTATAAGATGCAGCAAATACCATAACATTTAAAAGTAAAAGTAGTAATAGTTTTTTCATTATTCATTATCCTCTATGTATTGATCTTTAAACTCTTCAAGAAGGAGTTCTACACTATCTGTAATATCCTCTTCTAAATCATTCACTTCAAAGATATCCTCTTTTTGGTAGGTAAGTGCAAACACTTCTTCTCCATCATCAAGACGCTTTACCTCTTCTCCAAGAATAAGCTGTATCTTTAAAACAAGTTTTTCCCCAACTGCTACACGAGAGATAATAATCGCTAAAGGGCGCTCAGAAAAACCTTCTGTACTTATCTTCATCTCTTTAGCATACTCTTTTATAATCTCTGTAACATCTTCTTTATAGTGTGCGGGTACTTTTTTTGTGTATATCTCAACTAAAGGATATACACTTTTAAATGTTGTAAGTGTGTAGGGTGTTTGTGCTGTTGCGTATACAAAGCCAATAAGTAGTATGAGTAAAAATTTCATTATTTTCCTTCTAGTTTTACTTGTTAGTCATTATACCCAACAAGTTCCCCACGTTTAAGTTTTGCTATCTTACCACGAAACTTTCTAATATAGAATGCTTTTTCTTCAAAAGTAATATTTTGTGCAATATTTACCTTTCTAAGTTCCCGTTCATAAAAACGTGAGAGAAAAGTAATAAGCTCTGCACTTAAAGCCTCACTATCATTAAGTGTGACAATACTCTCATCAACCATAATCGACATCAGCTCAGGAGCATCTGTTTTTCCAGCGAGTGCTAAACTTAACTCTCTTGAGTGAAACTGCAGAAGAGAGGGATCTAAAACATCTAAAATCTGGTCTATAAACTCTGGTTTTTCTATCACTGTTTTTATAAGAGCTAGTTCCCACATATCACGATGAGAATTTTTCTGCATAAAGGGTGCATTTCTATTTTGTTGTCTGTTTGAGCTTAATCTCACTAGAGAGGGAGAGACACCAAGTCCACCTAAACGTGAAGCGAGATATGTTTTGTACTCCTCTTGGAGTAGTGGCGATAGCGTTTTAAGATAGCTTACACCCTCAGACATACAGGACTCTTTCTCTTTAGGATTATTCAGATCATATAAGGAGAGTATCTCATCTAACACAAACTCTATAAAAGGTTTAGGATCACGAAACATATTTGCCAGCTCTTCTACTCGACCATCTTTTACCATATCTGCAGGATCAAGGCCACTACCAAAAACAACGACACCACCATTAAAACCACTAGCACTAAGAAGTTTAGAGGCTTTAAGTGCTGCTCCTCGACCGGCTTTATCACCATCATACGCCATAACAACGCGAGGTGAGCCTTTTCTAAGAAGTGGCAGGTGCTCAACCGTGAGTGCTGTCCCAAGAGTGGCTACTGCATTATCAAACCCTGCTTGATGAAGCATAATAACATCTAAATAACCCTCTGTTATGATAATCTCTTGGCGTTTATAAAGGGCCTGTTTTGCTAAGTGGTAAGCATAAAGAAGTCGTGACTTGTTAAAGTAAGCTGTCTCAGGGGAGTTTACATACTTCGCCTGATGTCCTGTAATAGTCCGACCACCAAAACCAACAATAGTACCATTTGCAGAGTGAATAGGAAAAGTAACCCGCTCAATAAAACGAGCATATGTCTGGTTTCGACTAGGCTCATACCCAACCACTCCCATATCTATGGCCTCTTTTATAGCAAACTGCTGTGAGCGAATATAGTTTAAAGTGGCATTTGAATCAGGGGCATACCCTATACCAAATTTCTCAACACTTGAAGAGGCAATGCCTCGCTCATGCACATAAGAACTAGCAACCTTATTCTGTGTGAGTAGTGTTTGATACCATTCGTTAAGTCTATCCATAACCTGTGAGCGAGGTTTGTTATGTTTGCTATCGGTATGCTGAAGAGTAAAGTTATAGTTTTCAGCAAGTTTTTCAAGAGCTTCAGGGTAGTTTAGTTTCTCATACTCCATAACAAACTTCACACTATCACCGCCAGCACCACAGTTTCCAACTGCAAAGTGATTTGCTAAAAAAGTATGTGTTTTATCTTTTACAGTAATGTCATATACTAGCTCTTCATGGCCAATATTTTCTACTGCCTTTACTTTTATGAAAAGGTATTCTATACCATCTATATACTCATAAAAGCTCTCTATCGACTCTCTTTGCTTGAAGTAAATTGTAAAAGCTCTTCGATGGTTGACTCCATTTTTATCTACCATCAACTTTGAGACTCTACATGTTGGAAGTTTGTGCAATGATATAGCAAGATCAAGCATACTATCTGCTAATGTTTCACTGATAGTGTCATAGGTATTATGACTATAACAACCATCCCCATCCATTAGACCTTTAAAAAGTGCTTCTCTTAACTCTTTTGAAAGAGCATTAAACCAAAAAGGGTAAGCTTTATTCTCTGCACCTTTGTTAAAAAGTTTTATAAATATATGCTCTAAATTTGTACTAGAGATTGTAACTTCTAGAGAGTTTTCTCTATCTTCTCTAAAAAAAAGTTTTGCTTCTTTGTTAAAAAGTTTTTTAACTATACGAACTATCTCTTGAGCATACTCCTCTTCTTGTGAAGAGATGGAAAATTTGATACCACCACGATAAGTACTTCCTTCTGCCACATAAAAACCAGCAAGCCACATAAAGTCTCTATCTATTTTTATCTTTTCTAATTTTTGGATATCAGGCCCAAAGTTTTTCTTCTCCCAAAGTTTAGAGACATCTAGATACTCCTGTTCTATCAAGGATCTATTATTTGGATATAAGAAGTAATCTCCTACTTTTACATCATTTGCAAACTCACGTTTGATAGTTAAGTCATATTCTCTTTGTATTTTTTTTATACGTCCATAAAACTTTAAAGGTCGTGTTTTTTCAACTCGTAAATAGGGAAGATGAAAGATAGCATCCTCTTTTTTTACAACTAACATATCATGATTTTGTGTAAAACAAGAAGCTTTCGCACTTAATGCTGTCTTGAATGAGAGAATGTCAAACTCACTTGTGTGATGTACTGTCTCTATGACTTCTGTTAAAACGCCATTAGCAGTAAAAACGCTATCACCAACTTTTACTCTCTCTATCTCTTTGTATCCATCTGGTGTTGTAATTTTTTGATAAGGAGGGAGACAGCCAAAACAGTGGTATATCTGTTTCTGAGGACTTACTACAAATGAGGGAGATTTTTCATCATGGAAGGGACAAGGGGCTTTAAAGTTCCCCCCTGCTTTTTTAAGCTCAACATAGTTCCCAATAACATCTACAATATCAAGTCTGCTCTTGAGGGCTTCTATGGAGTCTTGTGCAATCATAGATGTATTATATCTATGATTGCATTAAAACTCTATTTGTAACTTTTGAAATATTATCTACTCCTTCTCTCCATAAAAAAGAAGGTATGTTGAGGGGAGGATAAGAAGGGTTAAAAGTGTTGAACTTATAATCCCTCCGGTTATCACTACAGAGAGGGGATACTGTATCTCACTCCCTACTCCTGTTGCATAGAGGAGTGGTAGAATTCCAAAGAGTGTTGTAAACGCTGTCATAAGAACGGGACGTAAACGAAGTAATGTAGCATCTTTGAGAATAGTTTTCAGTTCTACATGGGGAAACCTCTCTCGAAGTTCATCTATAAAACTTACAAGAACTATTCCATTTAAAATGGCGATGGCAAAGATAGCTAAAAATCCTACAATAGCCGAAACAGAAAGATAAATACCACTTGCAACTAAAGCAACGATCCCACCGATAAAACCAAAAGGAACATTCAGAAGGATTATCATCGCTTTACCAAGAGAGTTAAACGCTGTGTATAACAAAAGGATAACTAAAAAGATAGTTATCGGGATGATAAGCATCAACTTTTCAGTTGCCTCTTTCATATTTTTAAAGTCCCCTGCCCAGCCTATGTAGTAACCTGTCGGCATATTCACTTTTTCTTTGATTAGTCTATCTGCTTCTGCAACAAAAGATGCCACATCACGTCCATCTACCTCCATAGAGAGAACCATATAGCGACTTAAATTCTCGCGTTTAATAAATGCAGCACCCTGTTGTATCTCTACCTTACAGATTTGGCCTAGTGTTACTAATGCTCCTGATTTTGAACGAAGAGTTACTTTCTTTATAGACTCTGCATCTTTTTTGGCATCTTTAATTTTTGCAACTATTCCAAAACGGCGAACACCCTCTATCTTCTCACTAACAGGTTCTTCCCCTATACCATTACGGATAACATCCATCACCTCATCAACACTAATGCCAAAACGAGCAAGTGCCAAGTAGTCTGGGGTAATTTTTATCTGTGCTTGACCAAGTTGCGACTCTACTTCCATATGTTCTAAACCCTCTACACTACCTATAACAGACTGAATCTCCTTAGAGATACTATCGAGTACTTTTTGATCACTACCGTAAATCTTTACAGCAAGTTCCGCTTTAACACCCTCTAAAAGCTCCTCTATTCGCATTGCAATAGGTTGTGTTGGAACAAATGCCACATGAGTAAACCTATGCTCTAAATCCTCGTTCATCTCCTCTGTTAAAGCTTCAAGATCTTCTATTCCCGGTTTAAGAGTTAAGAGAACTTCCATGTAGTTCCCCTGCGCTGTCTCACCCTTTTCACTTCTGCCTATCATCGAGAGAACTGTAGCAACTTCATCTGGATAAGTTTCAAGTATATGCTTCTCAACCATCTGCGCTGTTACAATTGACTGTGTTAGAGCTGTTCCAGGAATGGCTATCACACGATACATAATTGACTCTTCATTCAACTCTGGCATAAACTCACGACCCTGCTGTGAGAGTAGATAAGCTAATCCAACAAATACAATACTTACTGCGATTAAAACTTTTTTTGTATTGTTTAGAGTGAATATAAGTATCGGTGTGTAACCTGATTTTATAGTTTTCATCACAATGTTTTCAGCGGAGGAGGTTGGCTTTAAGAGGAGCAGTATGAGAACTGGAACTAACACTAATGCCACTAATAATGAGCCTAACATCACAAACACAATGTTAAGTGCCATTGGAGAGTAGAGTTTTCCAGCTAGTCCATCAAGAGAGAGAAGAGGGATAAAAACAGCAGCGATGATAAGAACTGCAAAAGTTACAGGAGTAGCAACTTCTTTAGCAGCACGACTCACAACATCAAACTTCTCTGCATCTGGTTCATCATGAAGTTTTCTAAAACTATTTTCCACTATAACGATAGTTCCATCGACTATCATACCCACAGCAATGGCTAGTCCACTTAGACTCATAAGGTTAGCTGAGAGACTGTAGTAATCCATCAATAAAAATGCAATGAGAAGAGAGAGAGGAAGTGAAAGTATCACTATAAATGCAGAACGTAGTTCAAACAAAAAGAGAAAAAGAATAATAGCTACTAAAATTATTCCACTAATAAGTGCAGAGGTCATAGTACTCACGGCCTTGTGTGTTATCTCCGTTCTATCATAAATAGTTTCAATACTTACTCCATCGGGAAGAGCTGTGTTTACAGTCTCTAGTTTTGCTTTGATGTTCTCTACTACCTTCGCTGCATTTGTCGCGGTGCGTTGGAGAACCATACCCATCACAGCCTCTTTACCATCTATGCTAACAGCTCCAAAACGAGGTGCAGAACCCGGAACAACACGAGCGACATCCCCAATAGTTATGGACTCTCCAACACTACTCTTTACAACTGTATTTCTAATGTCATCTAGCGTTTGGTAGAGACCTGCGCCGCGGATGAGATACTGCTCAGAGTTGAACTCTAAGTACTGCCCACCTGCAGCTTGATTTGAGTTTTGTAGGGCTGTGATGATGTCAGAATAGGTAATGTCAAAGTTTTGCAACTTTTTCGTGTCGATGAGAACATTATACTGCTTCTCCTCTCCACCCCAACTGATAACCTCTTCTACTCCTGAAACAGATTTAAGAAGTGGAGTTACAATATACTCCTGCATCTCACGAATCTCTTGCAGGGTATATTTGCCTCTGCTGTCTCTTACCTCATACCAAAAGACTTGCCCTAGTCCTGTTGTGTTTGGTCCTAGTTGTGGTTTTCCCCAGCCATTTGGAATATCCACTGAGCCGATTCTCTCACTTACAAGTTGGCGTAAAAAGTAGATATTCATACTATCTTCAAAGAAAATACTTACATAGGAGAGTCCAAAGATAGAGTTTGACATGATGAGTTTTACCCCTGCCATACCTGAGACTGCTGACTCTATAGGATAAGTAATTAACTTCTCTATATCTTCAGCTGAGTTTCCGGGACTCTCCGTATAGATAACTACCTGCTTTGGTGTTATATCTGGAAAGGCATCTACCGGTATCTCTTTATATGCTTTAAAACCAAAAAGAGAGAGTGCTACAAATGCAACTAAAACAAGGACTTTATACCTGAGCGAAAGCTCTATAATTTTATCTAACATAATAGCCCCTAATGCCCATGTTCGCCAAGAGAGCCTTTGAGTATCATTGACTTAACATAGTAAGCTTTATCACTCACATACTCCTCTCCCTCTGAGAGACCCTCTATGGCCACATACTCATTATCTTCAGCGATAATTTTTACAACTACTACACCATAAGGTGCCTCTTCATGTCCCTCATGCTCCTCACTCTCCTCTTCGTGATGCTCTTCTTTGTTAGGCACAAAAACAACCCACTCATTCTTAAAAAAGCTAAGTGCTGATTTTTTTACTGCTAAATCTCTTCTCCCTAAACCAAAGTAAACAGTAGACTTCACATAGCTATTTATAAAAAGATTCTCGACTTTTTCATTGACACTTGAGAGGACAACTACTCGCTGTGTCATCTCATCAAGCTTTGGCAGCACTTGTGTTATATGTGTTACTATATCTCTACCTGCATATGTAACAACTACTTTATCACCAACTTTTACCTTTGTTGCATACTCTAATGGTAAAAATGACTTTATATAATATGCTTGATTTTTCACTATACTTATCACAGGTTCATCTGTATTTACTGAGGAGTGGAGTGGTTTTACAAGAGATGAAACAGTTCCTGAACTATGTGCATAAAGTATAAAGTAAGCAGTCGCTTTTTTAAGACCTTTTGCATCTATTCCTAATGTTTCGAGTTGAGACTCTAAGGCTGTTAGTTGTGAGTTAATCTCACTCTTTTTAATCTCTTGGTTATTTAACTCCTGCATAGAAGTCATACCCTTTTTATAAAGATTTTTTGTAGCATTATAGTTCTTACTTACTGCCTTTAACTGCTTTTTTAAAGCTAAATAATTTGCACTCATTTTTGAGACAACTATAGACTCTAAGAGTGCTACTTTCTGCCCTGTTTTCACTTTTTGCGCAGGTTTTACATAGTACTCTTCTAAATGACCACTTACAAGAGAAGTAATAGACTGCTCTGCATTAGCGAGTTGAATAACCTGTGCATTAAGAGCAACCGATCTGTTAAAACTATGCATTTGAACAGTTTGAAGTGGAATCTCTACTCCAAAAAGTGATACTACAAGTGTTACTGTTGCTACTATTTTCCTAATCATTATATTCTCCTGTGAGCAGGTTATGCTCTACTATTTTTTGTTCTTGTTCTCGTTTGATACTGATTGCTTTTTCTCTTGTTGCAATCATCTGGTTTTTTATCATCTGTAACTCTATAAGATCTATATTTGCAACCTTGTATCCATCTTCATACATATTTAAAAGTTCCTGTTGTGAAGAGAGAAGAGCTTCTGTACTCTCACTTAAACTCTCTAAAATAGCTAAAGATCTTTCAAGCTCTTTTAATTGCATTACTCTTGCATTTGATATATTTATAGCGATTAAAGAGACTCTTTTTGCCTTAATTTTTGCTATCTTTTTTTCTTGACTCTTTGTATTAAAAATAACAAGAGGAATATCTACACCTACTCTCGCTATACTCTGATCTGGCTCTTGTTCAAACTCTCCATAAAGATTTATCCACTCTAACTTGTTAGCATTTAATTCTGCACTAGCCGATGCTGTAGCTGCTCTGTTTTTTACATAAGCTATCTCTGCAGAATTCTCTACATCATTGACACTGCTTATAGTAAAACTAAAGGTAACTTCTAGCTCTTTCTCCTCATTTACACCTGCTAATCCTAAAAGTCTATAGTAAGCACTAATCGTCTCTACTCTTCTTTCATTAAGAGTATTATTAACTCGGGCAGTATCTAACTTCGCTTGAATAAATTTTACCTTGGCGATCGTTCCACTCTCATAACGCTCTTTTGAGATAAGAGCAATTTTTTGAGAGATTAGAAGTTCCTCTTGTAGTAATTTCTCTCTATTTATTCGACTTTTATACTCTATATAAAGCAGAGATAACGCTCCAACAAAGTTAGCTCGATTTAAACTTACTAAACTTTTTGCCTCTACTCTTTGTACCTCAGCTAAAGCTGAACGGTCATCACTTACTCCCCAGAGTCTTATAGGCTGAGAGAGTGCTGCTCTATACCCTATCTCACTCTTTTGAGTATCTGGAGAAAAGTTTGAAGCCTCTAGTGAAAGAGTTGGATTTTTATATCTTGTTGTAAGACTCGCACTCTCCTTTGCTTGCACCATCCTCATAGCGTTTGCTTTTAAATAAGGGCTGTTTTGAAGAGCCTCATCTAAAAATGTCTCAAAACTTTGAGCATTTAAAAGGGAAACAAAGAGAGGTATTAAAAATAATTTTTTCATCTTTTCTCCTAAAATGAGTGCATAAGTTTTTGAAGGTACTCATATACACTCTGCATCTGTATTTTAAAGTCACTATCAACATCTACAGAGTTTAAAATATCTTCTATATTTATAGTCGCTAGGATAGATTTTCCACGCTCCTCATAGAGAGAGATACGACAAGGAAGATAGACAGATATCTCGGGAAGTGCCATAAGTGCCTCTTGTGCAGCCATGGGATTACAGAGTTCATAGACTGTAATATCCCTATCAATAGGATGTCCTTTTAGTTGCAATATCTGTTTAAAGTCATAGGAACCAACCAGACCAAAACCACTCTTTTTTGCATGCTCTGAGAGCTCTTCTTTTATAAGCTCTATAGGCTTATCTGAAACTATTTTATATACCATAATGTATCCTTTTTGTGGAATTATCCACCGATGTTCTAAATTTTTGACGGAAGTCTAGGTTAAGTTATATTAGAGGTTAATAGGAGGTTTTACAGTGTAGTCGTAAGATATATACTCATAAGAGAGTAGTTTTGAAAATGGTTTTTCAGAGATAGTTATCTTGTGAGAAAGAAACATCTGAGGTGGCACTAAAAAAGTGTTATGAAACTCTGAATGTATATTGCAGATATCTCCACTTATGTCATCACTTATCGGTTGAGAAAATTCAACAACATACTCACTCACTTCACAGGCATGTGTATCGAGTGCATCTATGACAAATGCATGCACTACTTGAAAGCTCATCGCTAGTAACAGTACAAAAGTGAGTATTTTTTTTTTCATAATTAAGTATTATACCCTATTTACTAAAGTAAGGTTTGAGCATATAGTAGAGGACAAAGAGCCAAAGAACTACACTAGAGAGTATCGCTTGAAGTGCTGCATCTTCATGGAGATGTACCAGCTCTTTAACATCTACGCCACTAAGAATATAGTCAAGACCAAAACCAAAAAGTACAGAACCTATAATAATAGTTCCAAGATAGATATAGAGTGTTCGTGTTCCCAGCATCTTTTTTACTACCCCAATAGTCACCGTATTTGTCGCAGGACCGGCTGAGAGAAAAACAAAGGCAGCACCAGGGCTTACTCCTGCAAGCATTAATCCTGCCGCTATTGGTAGAGAAGCTGTCGCACAGACATACATAGGAACAGCAATAGCAATCACAATTATATACGATAACCAAGAGTACTCTATTAAGATTTCACTCAAGTTTTGGGGAATAGCCACTGTTATAAGAGCACCTAGAAGCAGTCCCATTAAAAGAGGTGAAGCTATATCACTCAAAAGAGTTCCAAAGGCATACTTAAGTGCATTTTTACTCACACTCATAAATGTTTTCTTCTCCTTGTGAGTCGTTGCACAACAGCTTCCGCTCGTGCAAGCTGTCTCCTCCTCTTCAGGCTTTTTCGTACTAAAAGCGGGTTTACTCTCCTCTTTCTCTCCATAAAAGTTTGCTAAAATCCCTGCAATAATAGAGATAATCATAGATGTTATCACTCTATACAGAGTAAAAGCCCAACCAAACATTCCATATGTTGCAAGAATACTATCAACACCCGTAATAGGTGTAGAGATCAAAAATGAGAGCGTCGAACCACTACTCGCCCCACTCTTCTTTATACTCGTAGCAAGAGGTATAACTCCACATGAGCAGACGGGAAGTGGTATACCAAATAGAGTTGCTTTTATGACTGACCAAACAGAGTCTCTCCCTAAATGGTTTTTAACAATAGTATCAGGTACTAACTCATGTAAAAATCCTGCGAAAATAAGTCCAAACAAGATATAAGGAGCCATAGCATTACTTAAATCGTAAAGTGCTACTAAAAAAGCGGTAATGTATTCCATTAAATATAATCCTAACTAATATAAGTATTTCATTTTATCATATATTTATAAAATAATCCTAAGAACAATCTAAAAGCTATTCTCTTTTATGTTATAGTAATTTTATGAAAACTATTACCCTACAAGAGTACCCATTTTACAAAGACTTAGATAAAGAGTCTCTCACTTATCTTTCTAATAATTTAAAAAAGATATCTATTCCAAAAGATAATATTCTTTTCTTTCAGGGCGATATTTGCGATAACATTTTATTTCTTACAAGTGGAAAAGTTCGCCTCTATATCCAATCTGATGATGCTGAAGAGATAACACTCTATCAACTCAATGCAGGAGAGCAGTGCATAGTCAATACTGCCTCAACAATAAGTCAAACAGAAGCTATCGGTTCTGCTGTGACAATAACAGATATAGAGGGATACCTTCTTGATGTTAAAAGTGTTAAAGAACTTGCTAAAACTAGTGATGCCTACCAAAGCTTTCTCTTCTCTATCTATACTCTACGCATGGGTGACCTTGCACAACTTGTGAATGACATTAAATTTAAAAAACTAGACCAGAGAGTCCTTGAGTGGCTGCAACATCAAAACACTCCAACAGTAGAGACTACCCATGAGCAGATAGCTAATGAGTTAGGAAGTACAAGAGTTGGGGTCAGTCGAGTTCTTAAAGAGTTAGAAAAAAATCAAAAACTAATCCTTACTCGTGGTGCTATTGAACTTCTCTAGTCTTATGTAACATTAGTTACAGACAGACCCTTCCCCTTTTTCATACAATACGACTATAAATGAAGAAAAAGGATTTCAAATGTGTTTTAATCTTGGAAAAATTGACAGAACTATCAGAGCAGTTGCAGGTGTAACGCTCATCGGCTTTGGTCTTATGACTCAGAACTATATTGTAGCCGCTATTGGGGCTATTCCACTTCTTACGGCAGTGTTTGGATTTTGTCCATTCTATCCACTTTTTAAATTAAATACAGGATGTAAAAAATGAAAAAATTAGCCCTAGCAGCAATTATAGCTCTTACTACAACAGCTATTACTGCAAAAGAGATAAAAGTCCTTCCAATCTTAACAGATAGTAACTACTGTCTCACTCCCTCTCTATCACTCCTTGGTGGATATGGAGCATTTAGTGAAGCCAATGATGGAAGTACAATGTACGGTGTAGAGCTTGCTATTGCTTGTCCTGCACTCCAGTTAGAAAACTTAGATATAAAACAGCAAATAAGTTATGTCTATTCATCTAATGATGGATTAACAACAAATAGTATAGAGTTTAACCCTCATGTTATGTTTAATATAGCAGATAAACTACAACTAGGAGTTGGTCCTGGTTTTGGTCTTGTTTTTGCAGATGTAGAGGGAGGAGAGAGTGATCTTGTTTTTGGTCTAAATTTTGGTGCTTCACTAAACTATGATATAACTACATCTATGTTTGTAGGTGCTGAAGCTAGATATCAGTGGACTACTGATGCAGACTTTGGTGGTGGTGATACCACTTTAGATAACTACAGAACACTACTAAAAGTTGGTATGCATTTCTAAATGCTACTAACTATAACTACAAGGAGTTAAAAATGTGTCTACTCATAGCAAGTGCAATCTCAGTTGCCGGATATAACTTTTATATTAATGGTTTTATTGCTCAGGCGATTATGAGTGCTATTTTAGCACTCCTTGTTTTTAGTTTCTTTACATACCGTATGATAAAAAATCGTCGCTGTATTTTTGGTGATAAAGATGACTGTAATCGTATAAACAAGTAAAACCTCCCTCCTTTTAACTTCAAATATAGCGATAGAGTAGTACAATTTGTCTATTATGCAATAAGGGTATATGATGAATATTAGAAAAGAGTTTCTTGATACAGCAGATAAAGCACTCTATATATCAAAAGAGAACGGAAGGAACTAAGTAAACTAATGAAATCTAACTATAAAATTGCAATTCTTATCTCTTTCTTTCTATTTGTTCTCACTATTGGAAGTAGTATCTCATACTATATGGTTTCAATGAACTCTATGGAGAGACAACTAAAAACACAATCCCTACCTCTTTCAGTTGATAATATTTACACAGATATTCAAAAACATATTATAGAACCTTATTTAGTCTCCTCTATGATGGCAAGCGATACATTTATGAAAGATTGGCTTATCAATGAAGAGGAGAATACAGCAAAAATCAAAAAATATCTTGATAGTATTAAAAACAAATATGGAATGCTCGTCTCATTTTTAGTCTCGGAAAAGAGTCAGAACTACTATACACAAAATGGTTTTATAGAAAAAATAGATAAACAAAACAGTACAAACAAGTGGTACTTTGACTTTAAAAAACTAGAAGAGAAACATGAAATCAATCTTGATTTAAATGACAATATCTCTAACTCAGTCATTATGTTTATAAACTTTAAAATATTTGATGAGAATGCAAACTATCTTGGTGCTACAGGTGTTGGAATCAAGATATCATATATTAATGAAATGCTTCAGAGATTTCGAACAAACTATAAACTAAAAGTGATATTTTTAGATAAAAATGGAAACATTATTCTTGGAGAAAATCACAAGTATGGAACTGTAGAAAATATTATAGACAATACAGTATATAAAGAGTTCAAAGAGTCCATTTTAGCCAATAATAGCGGACAACAGATAGAGTATACTTCTAAGGGCTCAAAATATATACTCAACACTAAATATATAAAAGAGCTAGATATCCATCTTTTAGTGGAAGCAAAACTTGATGATTTTACACAAGATACAAAACAGAACTTCTATCTTAATCTGAGTATATCTTTAATTCTCACTCTAATTATTGCCATAATTATTATTAATATAATTCAAGAGTATAACAGTAAACTTGAGCATCTTGCAAAGTATGATACATTAACAAACCTCCCTAATAGACGACACTTTACAGATACACTACATAAGTACCTTGCTCTCTCAAAACGAACGAATGAAAAACTAACTCTTTTATTTATAGATATAGATGATTTTAAAAATATAAATGACAATTTTGGGCATAAAATAGGTGATGAAGTACTCAAAATAGTTGCTCAAATCATAAAAGAGAACACTAGAGATAGTGATATAAGTGCTCGATGGGGTGGAGAAGAGTTTGTACTTGCTTTTATGAATACTGATTTAAAAACAGCTACTACAATTGCAGAGAAGATAAGAGCTATTTTAGAGCAGAGCACACAAATCAAAGTGTTTGTAGGATGTGGACTTACAATTAGTGGTGGAGTTACTCAGTATCATCCATCTGAAGATTTAGATAGTTTTATCTCTCGAGCAGATACAGCGATGTACAGTGCAAAAGAGAGTGGGAAAAATAAAATATATAAAGTTTAATAAATATAATTAATAATTACGCTATAATTGCATTTCAAATTAAAAAGAAAGTGGGTGATGTGATATGCCAGGTATAGTACTACGCCATGATGATAGTTTTGATGCATCTTACCGTCGTTTCAAAAAGCAGACTGACCGTAACTTAATCGTTACTGAAGCTCGTGCTCGCCGTTTCCATGAAACGGAAACTGAAAAACGTAAGAAATTCAAAATAGCTTCTCGTAAGAAAATGCTTAAACGTCTTTATATGATGAGACGTTACGAATCACGTCTGTAAGCGTTTAGTCCTTTGGGACTAGCGTTTATGCACAACAACTTCTAAAATTTTAATCTTCCAAAAAAACTTCAAAACAGAAACTTTCAATAAACACAGATAGCAACTAAAATTTATATCCCCCAATTAAACGTAGTGAAAAAGTATTTGGTTCATTATCTAAGTTTACATGCTCATAGGTTCCTGTAAAATATACACCTGCTTTCTCTCCATAACTTACTCGTATTCCATTTAAAGCCATACCGTTTTGTGCATCTCCATCTACATTCTTAGAGTATGAAGCATCTAAATCAAAGTAGGTATATCTATACCCTATCCATAAATTATCAACACCTATTTTTGAAAAGTCATAACCTATCTGTGCCTTATATGAAGCAGCATTCTGTAAGCTTCCAGCTTCAAAAAAGTGAAATATCATACCATTTGCAAAGTATGGGTACCCACCAAAAGCACCAAGGGTAGCACCTTGACCTACTCCATCTGTATATCTGCTGATACCGGTTGCAAAGTCTAGACCATTTGAAAAGTCACCATCAAATCTTGCACTATATAAAGAGTAGTCTATATCTGTTGCAGCGACAGCAGTTGCAAGATAGCCTACCTCTTTAAAGTTTATCAGTTGTAGACCTATGTCGTAGTTAAAACTCCCTAGTGAACTAGTAAAATCATACTGTATAAAAAGAGTGTTATACATATCTTCACCATAATAGTTCCAGACTTGTAACTGATGATTTTTATTGTCATTGTACTCTAGGGCGGCGAAGTAGATACCTCTCTCACCTATCTTTTGCTTATCTATAGCATCTATATATGAAACTTGACTCATAGAGTGAAACTCTGTCTTATCAAGCTCTGTACCACTATCCCAAACACCTGCCATTTTATTAAAATAACCTGCACTAATGTCAATGTTTTCCAAAGAACTATTTACATAGTATGCT
The DNA here is from genome assembly GCA_027063505.1 of Sulfurimonas sp. GTDB lineage: Bacteria > Campylobacterota > Campylobacteria > Campylobacterales > Sulfurimonadaceae > Sulfurimonas. Next base: position 1,720 of record JAMORO010000051.1, on the reverse strand, counting down.
AACTCAAAACTATTTGCGAGCATATACCAATCATCTGCATCAATCATGGGTGTAGTAAGCTCCTCTCTCCCTACTAAAAGTTTATGATTTTTATCTTTATAAGAGAGATATCCCTCTTGAATCACTACAAAAGATTTTCTCACTGTTGGATCAAATACAAAAGTTCTACTCTCATACTTTTCATCATTTATACCAAAGTCAGTAGCCCCAGCAAGTGTAACCTTAGTATATATACGACTATCTTTTGGACTGCTAATAGAGATTTTCGGCACTGTATAGATACCTTTAGAGTCTATATGCCCCTTGTTTACACTACTATCAATTCCTCTTGGCTTATTTTGATAATCATACTGAATCCAACCAGCACGTACATCGCCAGAAATTTCCCAACCATCAACTATCTCAATCCCTTGAGATTTTGGAACTTTTTTCTCAAATGTATGATCTTGAGAGAGAGAAGATGCAAGAATAGTTTGAGCAGATAAAGAGGAGCTAAGTAAGCCTAGTACAATAAAAGAGTATCTTAAATATCTCATCTGATTCCCTTTTTATTGGGCATATGGATTTAAATCAAGCTCATTTATTATGTACTTAATCGCTAATTGTGCACGAACACTATTTCCATAACTATCAAGAGGAGGAGAAACAACAGCTATACCAAACTCACCAGGGATAATAGCGATGATTCCACCACCAACACCACTTTTAGCAGGTGCTCCTGTGTCATACAACCAATCGCCTGCATTATCATACAAACCTGAGGTAGCCATAATAGCCATAATTTTTGGAGTATATTTTGCAGAGATAACTCTAGCATTTGTTACTGGATTGACTCCATGATTTGCTAAAGTTGCAGCCATAACAGCTAAATCATGTGAGGAGACATTGAGGGAACACTGTTTTGTATAAACAGTTGTAGCTTCAAGAGGATCACTTCCCATTCTTCCATAAGCATCAAGAAGTTTACTGATCGCTTGATTACGTTTGTTATCATTTACTTCAGACTTATATACAGGCTTGTTGAGTGTTAAATTACGTCCTGCATAAGCTGACATATTTGCAGATATTTTAGCCCAGCGCTCTGTAGAATCTTTTGCAGAGACCCAAGATGTACTCTGAATAGCTCCAGCATTTACAAAAGGATTTGAAGCACTTCCTCCATGCTGTTCTATTGCTATGATGGAGTTAAATGCTGCACCAGTAGCATTTACTCCTATCTTTTCTTGAACAAACTTAGAGCCTTTTTCACTCATAACAAGAGCAGCAGTAAAAACCTTAGAAATAGACTGTATAGAAACGACTTGAGCAGTATCTCCTGTCTCATAAATATTTCCATCTTTATCTACTATAGTAATACCAAAAATTTTAGAGTCAACTATGTCAAGGGCTTTTATGTAGTCAGCATTTTTACCACCAACATCTCCCTTATACTTTGAATAAGCTTCTTTGAGAACTTGATTGATTCTCTCTTTGCTTAACTCTGCTGCTGAAAGAGAGGAGAAGGCAAAAACAACTACTATACTTATTACAAACTTGAAACTTTTATTTAACATAAAAACCCTTTTTGGAATATTTATCTGAAATAAGTATAGCTAAAAGTTTACTAAAAAGTATTAAAGTTCGCTAAGAGCTAAAAATAACTCTTTAGAATTATCTTCTGCTGTAATAAATACTTCGATTATTTTATCTGCATTTTCTACTGAGCCATCTTTTATAAGAG
>JAMORO010000050.1 GCA_027063505.1 Sulfurimonas sp. | reverse complement strand
GGTAAATGTGGTGCTTCAGCTGAAAAACCAGTGAAAAAGATGAAATGTGGTGCAGGTAAATGTGGCGACGCTAAAAAAGCTCCAGCTAAGAAGTGTGGTGCAGGTAAATGTGGTGCTCCTAAAAAAGCTCCAGCTAAAAAATGTGGTGCAGGTAAGTGTGGTTCTAAATAATCCTTTTTGGATTATTTAACCCCTCTCTTTATATCTCTAACTTCTCTCTATCTTCAGCAAAAATGACCTCGCCCTTATAGCTCTTTCTAATCTCCAATAGCGTTTTATCCTCTTGTCCAATAGTCCGTTTCATTCTATGTGTTAAAAGAATTTTTTTAACCTTTGCCTCTTTGGCAATATGCGCAATATCACTTGGTTTCATATGTAACTCTGTTGCATACCCTTTGGCATACTCTGGAACACCGTGATGTGCTACTAAGAGGTCACAATCCATCGCAAGAAGTTCAATATCTCTGTTTGCATTGTTTGTATCACCCGTAATTACTATACTTTTTTCACCTATATCTATACGCAGTGCTAAAGATGGAACGATTCCGTGATGAACTTTTATAAGGGTAAGATGAAAGCTTTTATATTTATCTGTAAACTGAACATCTTTGACATCAATAGGCAGAATTTGAAAAGAGTCACTATCGTTTGTGAGAACATCACTCATGTATCTATATGCCCCTTTCTCTCCAAATAGAATCTCGAGATACTCTGTTGTTGAAGGAAACTGTTTATTTCCATCTGGTGCTAAAATATCAAGATCTGCAATTCGTTCTGAAAAGTAACCTGCTTTTACAAAAGAGGGGAGCTCTACACTATGATCTATATGAAGATGTGTAAGTACAACTGCCTCAAGATCCTCTATCTTCGCTCCTGACTCTTCAAAACGGAGCATAGAACCACTTCCCATATCTATGATAAGTCTTGCTCTATTATCTATCCAAAGTAGATAAGAGGTACTTGCTCTTCCATCAAACTCTGGACCACCCGAGCCGAGGACTTCAAACTCTATCTTTGTAGCATAGAGGCTTGAGAGTAGTAGTAAAGTGAGTAAAATCTGTCTCATTTAATACTCCAGTTCATGTATAAGTTGCTTTGCGAGATCGATAACGATCTGCTCATTTTCTTTTAGTTTAATTCCAAATAACATTATTTATAATCTTAATAACTTCTGTTAATTATCTATAGATAAGAGATTATATCATAAGAATTTATAATTATTCTCGAAATAACTACACACAGAGTACACATAGAAGAGATACAATGAGATAATGAACAGATAAAAGGAGTTTATTATGTGTATCAAAGATTTTTATAAAGAGTTTACACGTTTAAGTGAGTATACAAAGTCTCTAGGGCTACTCTTACTGCGATTTATTTTGGCTTATACTTTTTTTGCACCTGCAATGATGAAATGGAGTGATATAGCTTCTGTTGCAGAGTGGTTTGAGTATATGGGAATCCCTTTTCCAACACTCAATGCTTATATGGCAGCGGGAACAGAGATGGCTGGAGTAGTGCTTTTAACATTAGGACTGCTGACTCGTTTTATCTCTGTCCCTCTTATTGTTATTATGTTTGTAGCTATCGCAACAGTTCACGGACAAAATGGATTTGCTTTTGTAAATGATGCTGTGCAGTTTACGAATGCTTATGTAAATGGTAATCTCATTGAAGGGACTGTTATACAGCTTCAAAACGGATATGAGCTAGTCCTCTACTATATCTTAATGCTTTTTGTACTTGTTGGAAATGGTGCAGGTAAATTCTCTTTAGATAGATTACTATTTGGTGAGAAAAACTAAGATGGAAGAGTTTACAAACTTTAGGGCATTAACAGCACAGATAGGGAGTTACGATTTTCCTATGTTAATGTTCTTACTCAAAGCAATTTTTGTCCTTTTTATTATTATCTCTATCGTTCTTCTTATTTACGATAGGTTTATTCAACGTGAAAATCAACTCCTTATAAATCACCCTCTTATCGGTCGACTCCGTTACTTTTTTTATGCTCTTCGTGATCCAATGCGTCAGTACTTTGGTGATGAGAAGTTTTATGAATCTTTTGATAAAGTAAAGTGGGTTCTTAACTCCTCTGAGCGAAAATCTCCCTATGCCTCTTTCTCCCCTGAACAGCCTCAAAAAAGTGCACGACTCAGCATTAAAAATGCAAACTGTGTTTTAAATACAGAAGATGTGAGTGATGTCTACCGAGTTACTTTTGGAGAGGATATGAAGAAGCCTTTTACTACAAACTCGGTTTTTGGAAGAAGTGCTATGAGTGATGGAGCTATCTCGCCTGAGGGTACTCGTGCTTTTTCTAAAGGTGCTTATCTTGGTAACTTTCCTATAAATACAGGAGAGGGAAGTCTCACTTCTAACTTTCTCTTCACCCATAAGTATAAGAGAGAGAATGATAAATATCTTGATACTTATGAGGGAACCATTTTTGCAAAAACTATCTATAAAATTATGAAGTTCTTTTTCCATCAAGCTGGAGCTGAGTCTGTTTATAGAGACTTAGTTATAGATGCTGCAGATGCTGAGAGTTATCTTTTTGACTGTGATAGTTTAGTCTGTTACCGTATCAACTGGAAAGCACCCTTAGAGGATTTTCCAAAAGAGGTTCCAGAGGATATTCCAGATATTATCTTTCAGATAGGAAGTGGCTTGTATGGTGTTCGTGATAGTGATGGGAGTTTTGATGAACAGCGGTATAAAAAGACAATGTGCTTTGCCAAAATGACAGAGATAAAGATGGCACAGGGTGCAAAACAGACAGGAGGTAAACTTTTGGGAAGTAAGGTAAGTGAGGCTATCGCCTACTACCGTGGAGTGGAGCCTCATAAAGATCTCTTCTCTCCAAACCAGTTTCCTTTTGCTCACAATTTAGAAGAGTTATTTGACTTTATAGGGAGACTAAAAAAACTCTCGGATAAACCAGTTGGTGTTAAAATAGTTATCTCTTCTCGAGAGGGATTTAGTGAGTATGCTAATCTTATAAAGAAGAGAATAGATGCTGGGAGTAGTGCATACCCTGACTTTATCACTGTCGATGGTGGTGATGGTGGGAGTGGAGCAGCTCCTTTAGAGATGATGATGACAGTAGGGATGATAATAGCAAAAGCACTCTATATCGCTGATACAACTCTTAAAAAAGTTGGAGTGAGAGATAAGGTAAAAATCATAGCGAGTGAGAAGGTTTTAACACCTGATGATGCTATTGTTCTTTTTGGAATTGGTGCTGACTATGTAGCGATTGCGAGGGCATTTATGATGAGTGCGGGTTGTATCCGAGCTCGTGAGTGCTCGGGAGCTAATGGGAGAAGCTGTCCAGTTGGACTCGCTACACAAGATAAGAGTAAACGAGCTTCGTTCTTAGTAGAGAAGAAGGCACAAAATGTCGCTTCTTATCATGGGCAACTTCTTTTTGGTGTTCGTAATTTACTCGCTATTATGGGGCTTAAAAATATAAAAGAGTTAAATAAATCACATCTTCTTTTTAAAGATCACACCGGAAAAACCTATATGAATGTGGATCACTACTTTGAGGCATCAGTGGTTGACTAAATTTTCTACACAGTAATTACACACTTTTGAAGTATAATAGCTCTATAAAAGAGAAAAAGGAGTCTATTATGTGTATTCCTCATGGAGCCGTAGGCTCAAAAAGTAATGGATTTGTCAAAGAAGACAAACCAAAAAAACATATACAACGTGTCTCAAAAGATCAGTTTGAAAAGGGTGATCCGGACTTTATAGATGAGAGAGTATCTGAGTATGAATCAAAGAAAAAAGAGGGCTTTTTTACCTCACTGTTTGGTTTATAATGCAGAGTTTTTCTAGCCGTCGTAACTTCTTAAAGGCAGGTTTTCTCTCCTCTGCTGTTATTCTTACAAGTGGTTGTGATATCTTTGGTGTTACAACTTCTCGTGATACTATTAAGGTTGTTCAAAACGATCTTTTTCCCAAAGCAAAAGAGCTTGGTATAGATACTTCTGAGTATATAACTATCATCTATAGACATCACAAAATCTCAAAAGAGGATAAAGACTTTTTAAAAAATGGAGTCAAATGGCTCAATGAAACAGCACAAGAAGAGCATAAAAAAATCTACACAAAACTCTCCGATACAAAACGCCAAGAGGTGCTAGAAAATATAGCACAGACAGAGTGGGGGAGTGCATGGATAGATACTATGCTTCGCTATATCTTTGAAGCGATGCTTGGTGATCCCATCTATGGAGGCAACCAAAATAGAGCTGGCTGGAACTGGTTGGCATTTAAGGGTGGAGAACCCAGACCAAAAAGGATCTATCTCTAATGTATGATATATGTATAGTCGGAAGTGGTGCGGGTGGTTCACCTATAGCTTATGAGCTTTCAAATGCTGGGTTTAATGTAGTTGTTTTGGAGAAAGGGGAGAACTTTACTGAGAAAGATTTTAGTAAAGATGAGCTTGGAGTCTCCCGTAGAGATATGTTTACACCGCCTCTTTGGGAGCAAAAGCATATTATAAATGAGTATAGACAGTCGGGGGAGTTTACCCGTTATGATGGTGCAGAGTCTGGATGGAGTTTCTGGAATGGCTCCATGGTTGGCGGGAGCTCAAACTTAATGAGTGGCTATTTTCATAGGATGAAGCCCAAAGACTTTGAACTTTTGAGCAGTTATGGAGAGGTAAAGGGTGCAAATGTTGTGGACTGGTGTATCACATATGATGAGTTAGAACCCTACTATGAAAAGGTAGAAAAAGTAGTTGGGGTGAGTGGCAATATAGTCGAGCATGATTACCAAGAGCCTCGCTCAACTCCGAACTTTCCCTATCCTATGCTAGAGACAAACGGTGTAACAAAATGGTTTGACAGAGCCTGTGAAGAGCTAGACTTTACTCCCATCCCAACACCTCGAGCTGTGTTGAGTGAAAGTGCACTTGGGAGAAATGGATGTTACTATTCTAATTTTTGTGGTAGTTATGGATGCTCAAGTGGTGCAAAAGGAAATGCGAGAGCTGCACTGTTACAAAAGTGTAGTGCAAAGGTGGTTACGGATGCTTTTGTCTATAGGTTAGACTCTAAAGATGGGAGAGTAACAAAGGCACACTACTATACAAAACATGGAATCTCTCATGTTGTAAATGCTAAGATATTTATCTTAGCGGCACAGGCTATAGAGAGCTCTCGTCTTCTTTTGAACTCTAAAAATAGCGAATTTCCACATGGTTTAGCAAACTCTAGTGGAGAGGTGGGGAAAAACCTTATCTTCTCTGCAGGAGGGAGTGGGAGTGGTCGCTTTATCTTTGAAAAGCTGAGTAAAGAGCAGCAGAAAGTGCTTATGCAACCAGGACTTTTCTTTAACAGAAGTCTGCAAGATTGGTATGACTATAGTGATGGATGTCGTATCTATAAGGGTGGGACTATTGATTTTCTCTTTGAGCATCAAAATATTATAAGTCGAGTCAACCGTGAGCTTTATGATGAAAATGGAAACATTATGTGGGGTGATAAACTTGCCAAAAAGATAGAGAAACAGCTTACAACTTCTCGTGTTTTAACTTTTGAGGTCTTTAATGACTGGTTGCCTACGGATAACTGTAATGTCTCAGTCGAAGAGGAGACAAAAGATAAGTATGGTGTTCCTGTAGGTGTTATAAACCTAAACTCACATCCTCAAGACTTGGAAGTGGGAGAGCATCTTGCACAAAATGCTGTAGAGGTTTTAGAGGCTATGGGTGCAGTAGAGATAGAGTATAGTATCTCATCTTCTCCTCCCCCAAATCTTGTTGCAGGAGGGTGTCGCTTTGGAGATAATCCAAAAACCTCAGTACTAGATAAAAACTGTAAAGCACATGACCTAGAGAACCTCTATGTTACAGATGCCTCTTTTATGCCAACAGGAGGAAGTGTCCCTTACACTTGGACTATCTATGCAAACTCTTTTCGTGTGGCTGAGGTTATAAAAAAAGAGTTACAGCGTCATATCTGATTTTTTAAGGTATCACTAGCTTATAGTAGCCACCATAAACATTTTTTAAGATATCATTTGGAAGTTTTTTTCTTAGTTTTTTTACTAATGTTCTTATTGAGTCTTGACTAAACTCTTTGTCAAAGTTGTCCCATACATGGGTGAAAATATCATGAGAGCTGATATCTTGATTCTTATGCTGAGAGAGTAATGCAAGGAGTTTACTCTCCGATTTAGAAAGTTGTACAGGTGTATCATCTACAAAATAGCTATGATGGAGTGTATCAAATTTTGCAGATTTATGTAAAAAAATAAAATTGTTCTTGGTATGAGTAGGACTCTTTTTTACACTACTAATGTTTTTTAAACTTTTTGATGCAATGGCTAGACTCGCTTCTATCTCTATCTCACTGACAGGTTTTATAAGGTATCCTAGGGGAGAAGCTCCCATCGCATCATTTATAGTTGTAGTATCTTGATATGAAGTTATGAAAAAACAGGGGATATCATACTCTTTTTGCAAGATTGTAGCACACTCAATTCCATCCATCCTACCATGTATCTCAATATCCATAAAAGCTAAATCTATATCAAGGGTGTTAATAGTTTTAAAGAGAGTTTTGGCATTATCAAAAGAACCTACAACAGTATGTCCTACATCTTCTATACTCTCTTTGATAAAAAGAGCGGTAAGGCTGTCATCTTCTACTATGATTATATTCATAGCTTTTTTTTGAGTTGTACAAGTATTTCTAAATAGGAAGAGAGTTTGTTAAAACGGTTTAAAACAGTTTCATCAAACGCAGCACTCTTGTCTGTATTTAATGATATGTAGTATCTACCAACTGTAAGTGTCCCAATGATTTTTTCTTCTAATAAATCTAATTCCTCTAAAGTAGGCTTTTTATTTTGAAGTAGTTTAATTTGAGATACAAGTTCAAGATAGCTATCATTAAATAGATTGAATACTTCAATTTTCTCTATCTCTTTTATATTTGTCAGTTTTTCAAATATTGATGCCGTAGTATGGAAATCATTTTCTAATTGAAATTTACCCTCTAAATCTAATACACTTTTGGGGAGTTCTCCATTTTTACGAGCCCTCTCTTTATCTTTAATTGGAAATTGATTGAAGAGACTGTTAATAGGACCAGAAGAAGCTAATCGATTCGTTGCAGAAAAAGGTTTAAGGTTTTTAAGTTTTTTCTTTTGATTATTTAACATAGCTTCACTAATAAGAGTCTGTTTTTCTGAGAAACTGACTACAGATTGTGCAGAAGCAAAAACTCTTGCTTGATGAAGGTATTTTTGTCTCTGTGAGGTGAAGTCAGAGCTATAAAGGAGGTGTTGATACTCTGTTGTTACTTCTTTCCACGAAGTTTGAGCAGTTTTTATATAGCTATATAACTCAGTTGGTCCAATGTTTGTGTTATTAATTTTGAGTAGGTCACTCTCGCTAAGTATAATAGTCGCAAGTTGTGAACAAAAATATGAATCTCTACTTTCATCCTCTGTTGAGAAAAATGAAGTATTATAGAGAGTGTGATAATACTCTTCATTAATAGTGTCAAAATATTTTTTATCACTTTGAGTATCAAACACTTGGTTGTGTCTATAGACTTCCCAAGCATCAATATCAGGGTTGTCTAAAAGTGCGTCAATTACAGTTTGTATAGCACCAGTATTAACACCTGTCTCAATAAATAATGCATTACTCTGAGAAACTGCGATATGTGTAAATTTTTTTGATATTTTGCCAAATGGATTTTTAACTTTCATCCTGATAGTTTCAGCAATCTTTATTTTTTCCCCAAGTGCATTTTTTTTACTTATAAAAATGACATCTCTTGTTTTAAACTGAGGGATATAAAATTTCTTGTTAGGGGTGTTAATGTTCTTCATAAGTAGTAAAATATCCCCTCTTTTTTATTCTGAGAAGTATACTCTTAGATATATTAAAAAGGTATAATAATTTCATGAAACTTATTTTAATATTTATGTTCTTTTTTTCGATACTGGTTGGAGATGATAATTATAGAGTTGAGTACCTTAAAGAAGTCTCTTCAATGCAGGATATCCATCAGATAAGTAATAAAGACAATAAACTTTTCAGACCCTTATTAAAATCAAATTTTGGTTTTAATAGCCCTCCAGTTTGGCTTAAAGTCACTCTAAAAAATGATACTAACAAGAGTATAGAAAAAATATTTGAATTTCAGGATATTAGATTAAATAGAGTGGAAATATACAAAGAGACTACTCTTAAGAGTGTTATAGGAGATATGCTTCCCTTTAATAATAGAGAGATAAAAAAACCAAGTGTTACATATGCTATGGGTGTTGCTGCAAAGAGTGAAAGTGTTTATTATTTAAGAGTTGCAAATAAAGGTTCTATGAACTTACGATATATACTTTATGATCCGCTTGATTATGATAAAAAGGTAAGTTTTGAAAGTGCATTTTACTCTTTCTATTTTGGTGCTGCAGTTATTATGATTTTGTATAACTTTATCTTATTCTTATTTATTAAAGAGATAGTATTTTTTAACTATGTCTTGTATCATGCATCTTTAGTTATAGTTATGCTTTTTTATAATGGTGTGTTTTTGATTCACTATATGCCTAATACGGAAGGTATGAACTTAGGAAATGTTCCGATATATCTCTCAGGATTTACTGTCTTAATAGCGATACAGTTTGCTAGAGACTATTTAAAAACAGAACAGTTACCAAGGGTAGATAAGTATATTTTAGCTTTAATGGGGTTGAATTTATTGACAATTTTATTAAGTCTATTTGATTCGTTCTATATATTAAATAATATATTCTCTCCTTTATTGATGGTAACAGAGAGTCTGTTACTGTTCTTTATCTCGATTTATCTGATTGTTGTTCATAGAAATGAGAGTGCAAAGTTTTATTTTATTGGTTGGGGTGTGATGCTTCTTGCTGTAGTAATGATTAGTCTGGTGACATTAGGAATTGTTCCTCGAACAGTCTTTATCTCTTATGCTTTTCAGTTGGCATCCCTATTTGAACTACTTTTACTCTCTATGGGATTAGCATTTAGGTATTCACAACAGCAAAAACATATAAAAACCCAAGAAAAAAAATTGAGAGTCATTAATCAGAATCTTGAAAAAACTGTCCTTCAAAGAACACAAGAACTTGATAGGGAAGTGGCCTATACAAAACTATTACTGCAAGATAAAGATATATTGTTTAAAGAGTTATATCATCGTGTTAAAAACAACTTACAGATGATGGTCAGTATACTCTCTATGCAAAAAAGAAGAGTAGCAGAGAAACAGACAAAAGAGATTTTAGAAGACATAAGTGGTAGAATAAAGTCTTTAGCCCTTATACATGAACAGTTACAAAACTCCAGTGGGCTTGATTCTATCGATATGAAAGAGTATTTAACAACTCTTCTTAATGGTATTAAAAACAGTTATTACATAAAAAAAGTAGAGATACACATAGATGTAAATGAGATATCTATGACTATAGATAGAGTCACTTCCATCGGTCTGATAGTTAATGAACTAACTAGTAACTCATTTAAACATGCATTTAGTAATATAGAAGTTCCAACAATTAAACTCGCTCTTTATGAAAAAGAGGGTAGATATGAACTTCTCTATAGTGACAATGGTAGGGGAAGTGAAAAAGTTAGAGAGAGTAAGTCTTTAGGGGCAACTCTTATAAAAACACTTATAGAGTCACAGTTAAATGGTGAATATTCTATAGTTACGGAGCCTTCTATCGCCTATTGTATTCATTTCTCTATCGACAACAACGAGTAAGAATCGATAGAGTTATTTTATACTACTCAGGAGTAAAAAGAGCTCTCTTTTTGAGATAAAGTTGTTTTAGTTTCTGAGTCTGCTCTTCTTGGAGTTGATGGGAAACAGAGGGAGCACCTTTAGCCGGAGCTCTTCTAATAGTATGTGATGGAACTCTTTCTGTAAGTTGGAGTGTGTTGTTTATATCAAATATAGCGATATGGTAAAACTTATCTTTACTGTTATACTTGACAATCTCACCATTACTTTGTATCCAGTTAAATGCTGAGGTACCTTTTAGTAAACCTTGAAACTGAGTTCCATCAGGCTGTGTAAATGTGAGGATTCCTCCTCTAGCTGGTCCTGCAAGAAGTAGGGTGTTTATAATAAGTAAAATACTTAAAACTGCTTTCATAAATTCTCTTCCTATTTTGTAATTTTTATTGTCATTGTTCTTGTGGTATAGTCAGCATCTACAATCTCGATAGCATAGTTTGTAACTGTACCATCATAGAGTTTTGTACGCGTATTATCAAGTATTTCTCCCTCAATAAATACATCATTATAATCTGCTTCTATAGACTCTGTACTTGTCATAAGGTGTGTAGTGTCTTTTTCAAGCACAGAGATATTATAGTGGTTGGTTGCTGTCTGTGTACCACTTTGGGTATTTGTGCTTTTACTATCATCAACATGGTAGATTATACTAAAGAGTCTATTGTTGAAGTTTGCATTATCATTTGGAGAGAATCCTCCATTATAGGTATTACTAAGAGAGATATCGCTATTTACTTTTTCTGTATCTCTACACTCTATCAAAAAGTATTCATCCGCTATAGATGTTTCAAGTTTTATAAAGTCATTTGAACTACATTTAAGGGTGAGTGTTTGGGGTGTATTGATAGTATATGCATTCATTGTAATGCCACTAAGAGCTTTATTGTAAGTACTAAATTGAGTTGGTGTCTCTCCGGCATAGGTATCTGTATCTTTATATGCCCAGCCACCACCACTCATAATATCGTACCAACCAAGACCAGACCCTCCACCATCATCGTAAAAATCACGAAGATGAAGCATAGCATGCCCTAACTCATGGACAATAACCCCAATCGTTGCACTATGATCTCCATGATTTGCTCCAAATCTTGAGTATGAACCAGATGTAGTGATATCTCCATTGTATTTCATAACAGTAACACCATCTACACTCAGTGTACTCCCACTATTAAAAGCCCAAGCATGTGCCCAAATAGAGTGAGATTGCGGGTCACCATTGGACTCTTCTCCCCCAGCAACAATAAAAATAAGCTGTATTTCGGAAACATCTAAATCACCATTCCCGTCTCTATCGAATGCTCTGAAATCTACACTATCTACTACTTCTGAAGAAGTAATTGCATTTTTAATATGTACATCTCTAAAGTTTACAGCATCTCCACCTCCTGGATGGTTTCTTCCCATATTTACCATAATGACACCATCATCTACTGTACCAGATGTCTCACGAATAGGAGTAAAGTTTATCTCACCATCAGTGGCTTCTTTGTACCATTTTGCAGCTGAACTCTGTTCAGTATTAAAAATTTTATTATGCCAGAGTAGGGCATCTGATTCACTATAGTCACTCCAGTTCATAACTATTACTAGAAGAGGTATCTCTTTCTCATTTATGTCATTTACAGTAATTGTAACTCTTTTGGATTCACTATCACCCGCATCATTATTTGCAATTACAGTTAAGTCATAGGTGTGGTTTAAAAGTGTCTCATAGTCTATTTCTGCATTAGTTATAATCTCTCCAAATGAATTAATAGTAAAGTCATTGGCACCTGTACCGCTAAGTCTAAAACTGTCAATGGCCGCATCACCTTGGGAAATAATACCTACACTCCCAATAGCTGTTCCAATCACGATATTTTCATCAATAGTTACACTGAAGTTATCAATTTTTGGAGGAGTGTCAATTTGATTCAGAAGAGTGATTTCAATATCTTTAGTTGTGTTATAGAGTGTATCACTTACACTTATTTGTAGATTGTAAAGATGTGAGTCATTTTCATAATCTGGAGCATTTTTAAAAGAGAGTAGATTATTTGTTGTGTTAAATTCAAAGAGATCATTATCAAGTGTGACGGTAAGATTATCATGATCTAAGTCTATAATAGTGTATGAGATGATATCTTTGTTATTTTCATATATGCTCAACGATTCGCTACTTGCACCTGATATAGTTGGAGCATTATCGTTGAGGTTGTGTATGTTTAGCGTAATCTCTTGTATGGCACTATTGTGACCATCAGAGGCAATGACCGAAAAGGAGAATTTTTTTGTAGTTTCATAATCTGCATCAAAGAGATTTTTGAAGCTAATGACTCCTGTTGTCTCATCTATCATAAACTTATTAGAGTCACCAAGTGTGAGCGAATAGAGAATACTGTTCTCATCAGTAGCACTGATTTGCATAACACTGAGTTGGTTTTCATCTACTGTAATATTTGTATCAGAAGTTGTAAAGAGTGGTGCATTTTCATCTATGTCTGTAATGGTAATGTTGAGGAGTTGTTGGGTGGAGAAGTTAGTGTCACTTGCAATAAGATAGAGAGTATAGTTATGTTTATGTTCTTCATAGTCTGGGGCATTCTTGAAACTAAGTAGACCTGTTGTTTTATTTATGTCAAAAAGGGCACTATCTCCATCTTTAATGGAGAAGAGAAGCTCCTCTTGTTGAGAGCCTCCATTATCTGGGTCTGTTGCTGTTACTCTTAAAACAGTAAGAAGATTTTCTGGGAGTGTAATAGTGTCACTTGACGTGATAAGAGGTGGATTGTCATTAATCGGAAGAAGTGTAACTTGAATACTTTTTGAAGTAGCTTGTGTTGTACTATCATCTGCCGTTACAGTAATAAAATAGTCGGGAGAGTGACTACTCTCATAGTCGGAAAGAGTTTTAAAAGTTACGACTCCTGAAGATTGATTTACTGTAAAGTAGGAAGCATCGACTCCTGAGAGTGTATAGTGTAAAGAGGAGTCATCACTCGCATTGATATCAAAGGCAGTAAACTCATTCTCGTTGACTGTTATGTTTTTGGAAACATTAATTTGTGGTCTATTCTCATCGATATCAAGAAGGGTTATAGAGAGGGTTTGATAGATTTTATTTGTTCCATCTGAAGCAGAGAGAAGAAGTTGGTAAGAAGAGCTATACTCATAATCTCCAAAAGTTTTAAATGAGAGCGCTCCTGTACTACTATCAATTTTAAAGAGTGTATTGTTATCTTCTATCATATATGTGAGGGGATTGTTATCTATAGCAACTAAAGTGATAATATCTTGTAAGTTTTCAAGAATCGTTATATTGTCATCTGATGTAAATTGTGGAGGAGTATGATCGACTATTAGTGGTGGTAAATTTACATTTTCTAGAGTATCTTTATAGTGTTCATAGGCTATCTCTGGAGAAACTATAGATATGTTGAGTGCCTCTTTTACTATAGTATCAAAATTATCAGTTGTAAAATCTATGTCTTCACTTTGGAGTTGCATAGCTAATGATGTGTTAATATCTATGCCATTACTTACATTTTGATCCCTATCGAGAGTTTGTAGAAGTTGTATCATATGCAAAACAGAACTTGTATTGTCTGTTAAATCTGAAGGAGTAATAATACTTTTAATATTTGAATTTCCAAGTAAAATGGTATGAGTTGGGATATCCTGAGGTATCGAAAAAGTGATGGAAGTATCATTCGTATCACAGGTAAAGCTTCCTCCCTCCTTTGTCTCTCCCTCTCTACCATTTGTACATATATAGTGGAGTCCTAAAACAGGACTGTCTAAAAAGACTCCGGTTCTTTCCTCTGACTCTTGTTCTTGGTTTGTGTTATCTATCTTTGTAGATGTCTCTTCATTATTACCACAGCCTGTAGTAAAGAGAAGTAAAAATGTTATAAGAAAAAAGTAAAAAGAGTTCAAAATATATCCTAGTAAAAAAGTTAAGTGGGAGTATATCAATTCTCTCCAAAGAGTAGTATTAATATTTGTTATAAATGACTTTATAAAAATAATTTAGTATACTTAGATATTCATTTTAAGGAGTGTAGAGATGGCAGAGGTTTTAGAGTTAAACGATAGTAGTTATGTGGCATTTATGGAGAGTTGTGAAAGTGTCGTTTTTATAGACTTCTACAGTGACACTTGTCCACCCTGTCAAACGCTATTAGCACTGCTTCCAAATCTGGCAAAACATTATGAAGAGGATGCTGTTGTCATCGCAAAAGTGAATGCTGCCTACTCTCCAAAACTCTCACAAAAATTCATGGTTAGAAGTGTACCTCTCACTGTAGTTATAGGAAAAGATAAAATGGTAAAAAGAGCAGAAGTCGGACTTCTTGGTATAGATGGTTACATTAGTATGATAGATAAAGCCCTTGGAAAAGGTGGCTTTTTCTCAAAGCTTTTTGGATAGTAGATGTTAGAAGATACACTTTTGAACTATATAGTTCTTTATATACTTCTTGAGCTCTATGAAGTACAGTGGCAGAAGGCAAATACTCTCATCGGAATGTTAGCACATATGTATGGGCAGTACCAAAAGAGTGCCTTTGTCTTTTTACTTATGCACCCAACATTTTACTTCGCAATAATGTTTGCAATGGTGAGTGGTTACAATGAGTACAGTTTGATACTCCTTAGTATTAAAGCAGTTGATATTGCTACAAAGATGGTACTTCTAAAAAAAGTGTTTATAGATAAAGAGCTCTCTAAGGAGCTGAGTTTAGCACTTCTGCAACCACTTCATAAACTCCTCCCATACATAGGACTTCTTATCTATCCACCGCTAATATATCTGGCCTTCTCAAATCCTTTTTAAAGGCCCATTTAGTTTAACAACCAAACGATTGTTTGAATACAGATAATAAAAAAAATTAGAGTAGATTTATAATCTTTTCTCCAACTTTTAAGTAGTTTTTTGAGTCATTATGGAGTGTCATCATAATAGCACCTTGAGTGAGGGGAACAGACTCTTGTGCAAGCTCTATAGCTTCTTCTTGGCTATAAACATCTTCGAGTATAAATGCTAAAGCTCTCTCCCAAGCGATAAAGTTCACATTTGGTACATACTTATTTACTATAATCAAACTCATATTCATAGAATTAAAGGATTAGAATGAGAAGAGAAAAAAAATTGGGATTAACTTTAGCATTAGCAGCAGTAATCTCTTTAAGTGTAAGTGGTTGTGGAGGAAGTGATAGTGATGATAGTAATCCTCAGCCTCAAGATATAAAATCAGATATACAAGAGGTGATAGATATAAAACAAGTGAGTGGGCTTGCTATTGATGGTTACTTATCAAAAGCAAAAGTATGTATCGATGTAAACAATAACTCTACTTGTGATACAGGTGAACCTACAGCTACTACAGATGAGACAGGTAAATTTGATATATCGACAACACTTACAAATCTCTCTGAGTATAATATACTTGTAGAAGCCATACCTGGTGTTACTGTTGATAGTGACAATAATAGTACAACAATTCAAAAAGCATTTTTTCTTAAAGCAAATGCGAGTGAACCAGAGGTTGTTTCACCTATAACTACACTCATTCAAAATAATTTAGAGTTAAATGCTAGTTTAACAAAAGTAGATGTTATTGCACAGATAAAAAAAGATTTGAATGTATCTGAAAATATAGATATTACAGGTGATTATATAGCAAATAAAGTTGGTGCTGATACTATAGTATATGAAAAGATTCATACAGTAGCAAGAGTTGTAACAAAAGCTATCGCTACAACACTTGAGAGTGATGGTAATGTAACAGAAGCAAATTTTAATGCTTCTACAAAAATAATGTTAGATGATATAGCAACAAAAATAGAAACAATAACATTTGAAGTTGAAAAAGATGACTTTAATGAAGATAGCTATGATGTGAGTGTTACTGTTGATGAAACAAAAGTGACTGAACTTGAGAAAAAGATAGAAGATGAAGCAAATACTCAAGAGCCAGTAACTGACAATAGAATCATGAAAGTTGTTAAAGAAGTTTTTACTGGTAACTGGACAATGGAGACAGATTTTACATACAACAGCGAAGGCTTGCTTATAAAAAAGAGTGAATTGCAAGGTGGTGAAGGAGAAGATTCTTGGGAAACTTCATATACATATGATGCACATAACAATATTATTGAAACTTATAATATCGCTTTTGGTGAATCTTCTAAATATTTGACTATAAATACATATAATGCAGAGGGTATATTAATAAAGGTTGAGCCAAAGGAAGAAGGCATAACTATAATTTACAATGATGATAAAACAGTAGCTAAAGAGTTACAGCTTTCAAGAAAATATAATGATGATTATAGTGCATATACTTTAGTAAATGATAGAAATACAACTTATAACTACACAAATGGCTTATTAACTTCAAAGTTTGCAACATTTACAGACTTTAGACTTTACTATCCAAGTGGTACTCGTTTTCTTTCTATTATCAATGGTGACAAACCTGAATACTTAACAATGCTTACTGAGTATGAGTATGAAGGCACAAAACTTAAAACTCTTAAAGCATATGAATATAATGAGGGAAATGCTACTCTAAAAGAGATCTACGAAACTCAAACATACTCTTATAATGAGAATGGAGATGTTACTCTAGTGAGTATAGATGCAGGAACTTTAGGTTCTGAACTTATTCATTTAACTGCACACAATTATGATGCTACTACAAACAAACTAACAAGAGTGTTAGAGTCTACTAAAAGATGGAAATATAATGATGCTAATGAAAGAGTAGCTTATTATGATATTAAAGATACACAGTTTACATATGATGAAAATCTTAATGTAACAGAAAAAGCTATTTCATATTATGAGCGTGAAAATGAGGTGGATGGTGAAGTACAAAGAGAGGAAACAACTACTTATATTTGGGATTATATAAACTAGTTAAAACTTTATGTGAAATTTTTAAATAGGGAAGAGAACTCTCATGGAGTATACTTTTCCCTTCCTTCTATCACCTATTCTATCCTAGCACATATGTATTTTCATTACTTTTAGAAAAAGAACACAGTTCGTACACACTCTTTTGATAATATTCTTTTTTATTAAAAAAGGATAAATTTAATGTCAGAAAACAAAAAAGAAGAGTTGTCTCAAGCAGCTAAAGAGAAAGCAGAACAAGCTAAAAAAGCAGCTGGAGAGATGGCAGATAAAGTTAAAAATATCTCTGCAGATGATGCAAAAAAATTAGCACAAGAGAAGTTAGAGAGTATGAAATCTCTAGATAAAAAGTCTATATTCAAATATAGCGGTATAGCTTTAGCATCTTTAATACTATTATTTATGATGTTTTCTAGTTCTACTATTACTGCTCAAGAAGCAGAAGATATGTGTCATGAACTAAGAAAAGAAGGACTCTCTCAAGCTGAGTATGTTGCAGAGTGTGAGGATATAAAAAGTAATGTATCGACAACACTAGAGGAGATAAAATCAAGACCTTCTTTAATAGAGTATGTTCTAAACCCTTCAAAAGAGTTACAACTTGTAGTAATTAACGACAGTACATATAAGCTTAAACTCATTAACAATCAAGATGAAGAAGTACAACTAGAAGCGCTAAAGGCTTCATCTGGTAAGACAGACGTAATTAAAATGATAAAAGAGCCAAGTGAAAAAGTACAATTAGCCATTGTTAATTATGATGCCGCAAATATTCAATACATAGAAAATCCTTCTTATAAAGTTCAGTTAGCTGCAGTGAAAAACTATGATGCTTCAATATTAAAGTATATAAAAAATCCGACAGAAGAGATGCACTTAATATTACTGAAAAAAGATACTCGTTACATAAAAAAAATAAAAAATCCAACAGAGGCGATGAGACTTATTGTTCTTGCTCAAAATCATTACTATATCAAAGAGATAGAGAATCCAACAGCTAAGGAGCAGTTAGTTGTAGTTACTAAAGCTCCAGAGTTTATTGAGTTTATAAAAGATCCTACTGAAGAAGCACAGTTGATAGCAGTAAAGGATAAGGCAAAAAATATAAAATACATTGAAAATCCTACTGAAAAGGTACAGCTAGCGGCAATAGATAAATCATATAATTATCTCGGATATATTAAGAATCCTACTGAAAAAGTTCTTGAAGTGGTTAGGGAAAAACAGATAGCTTCACTAAAAGAGCAGAAAAATAAGCATGAGCGTATTGCCGAGTTTAAATATATGCCAAACCCATTACCTGAAACACAGTTGTATATGTTAAATCTATATAAAACTGATAAGAATTTGGCCTATGCAGTTGTTCGTAATACTTACTTAGATGGCTATAGACATAGATATAGTAACTATACACCATCTAAAACAAATGATAGAAAATTAACAGATGAAGTGGCAATTGCTGCTCTTAAGATAAATCCAGAACTTATTAAGCATAGTATAAAAAATCCTTCTAAGAAGGTATTAGCATATATGGAGAGTATTAAAAAATAATCCAAAAAAGTTAGTTCATACATCTATATATATGAGTGAATTTAAATTCACTTATATATTTTATTTAATGGTATAATGATTTCTTATTTTTATATATTTACTATTAGGGTGATTTATGTATTTTCAAAAATTACCGTTTATGGTACTTTTTTTTATTTTTTTTACTGTAAATCTATTTTCAGATGTTATCTCTCTTGATGAGAAGAGACAATCTATAAATGTACTCAAAGATACATATCTATACTTGGATAAAAATAGTACAAAATCTCTCGCTCAAATTCTTCAAGAAAAAACTGTTTTTACTCCAATATCTAAAAAATTCATCAATCGTGGTTATATGTTTAAAGATACTTTGTGGTTGAAGTTTAGTCTGAAAAACAGTTCAAACAGAGAACTTGTAAGATATCTTGTTTTTGATGACCCAAATATAGATATTTTAGACCTCCACTTTTTTAAAAATCATAAAGAGCATATTATAAAAAATGGTATATTTAATAGAAAAGAGTTTAAAAATGAGTTGAGTTTTCGGTTCCCTCTGGAACTAAAGCCAAATGAGGTAGCAGTTTACTATCTAAAAATTCAGCCAAAAACACACTCTTTACACTTTACTCTCAAAATAAAAGAGCTTATAAGATTTAAAAATGATGAGTTGAAAAGACAGCTTGTTTTGACAATCTTCTTTGCTATTTTATTTGTCATCATTGTCTATAATTTGACTCTGTATTTAAAAGTAAGAGATGTTTTGTACCTCTATTACTCTCTATTTATTGTGGCGTTTTTTATTCATCAGTTATCTATAGAGGGGATGATCGCATACTTTCTACCAAATAATCCTGAGATAATCAAACACCAAGCCTATATTCCCATTTATAACCTAGCTATTGTAGTAACAGCGATGTTTCTGTTTGTAAAAGAGTTTTTAAATCTGCATAAGTACAGAGTAATAGATGGAATCCTGAAAGGATTTTTACTACTTATGATAGGTATATTGATTTTTCACTCTAAAGAGAATTATATCTTAAACTACATGACAAGCTTGTCTCTATTTTTTGTTCTGTATTTAGAGTATGTTGGTATTTATCTATTTTTTACAAAAAAAGAGAAGTATGCTAAATACTTTTTTATGATATGGAGTATATCACTTGCTGGAATTATAGGAACTATACTCTACTATGTAGGGATTTTACTCTCTCCTATTCCTTATCTTCTCGAGTTTACCTTGATTGTTGAAGTCCTCTTTTTCTCTATGGTATTAGCTACGAAAATGAATGATTCTAAAAAAGAGAAACTTAAAAAAGAGAAAATAATTCTTGAGCAGTCAAAGCTTGCTTCTATGGGAGAGATGCTTCAAAATATTTCACATCAGTGGAGACAACCTCTCAGTGAGATAAACGCCGTAGCTATGAAGATAGATGCAGATTTTAGTAAAAAACGACTTAATGCTGACTCTCTTGAGTATGACCTTCAAAGAGTGGAAAACATTACAAACCATATGTCTCAAACTATAGAGAGTTTTAGTGCATACTTTAAAGAGAGTAAAGAGAAAGACTCTACAACTTTAGAAAAAGTTGTACACAAAGCACTTAATATTATGCAGAGTAAATTAAAAGATATAGATATCGAGATAGTTATTGAAGATAGAAGTACTATAGTAGTCAATACAAGTGACTTTATTCAAGTTGTTTTAGTTGTACTAAACAACGGTGCAGATGCAATGAACCTAAAGAGGATAAAAGATAAAAAAATAATTATTTGTGTGAAAAAAATCGAAAATAAAAATATATTAGAAGTAGAAGATAACGGTGGTGGGATAAAGAAAGCGATTTTAGATAAAATCTTTGAACCTTATTTTACTACTAAGTTTAAGTCCGATGGGATAGGCATAGGCTTATATATGGCAAGGAGACTTGTAGAAGATAGTCTCAAGGGAGAGATATTTGTTACAAATACTCAAAATGGGGCAAAGTTGAGTATAAAATTATGAAAAAATTAAAATTATTATATGCAGAAGATGAGAGAAGAATACGAAAAGATTTCGTAATTTACCTAGAAAGCATGTATGAGTTTACAATTTATGAGGCAGATGATGGGGAAGAAGCACTTGAGCTTTTTAAAAAGTATGAACCAGAGATAGTTTTAACTGATATCACTATGCCAAAGATGGATGGGCTCACTTTAGCTAAAGAGATACGAAAAATCTCTAAACATACAAAAATCATTATTTTAACAGCTCACTCAGAGCATGAAAAACTAATGGAAGCCTTTGACTCAAATGTAGTAAACTACTTAATAAAGCCAATTAATAGAAAGAAACTAAGAGAGAGTATAGATATAGCTATTGAAACTTGTTTACAAGTAGTGATGCAAAAAGATGAATCTCTTATCTCCTTTAGTAAGTGTGCTACTTTTAATATGCTTTCACAAGAGTATAGAGTAGACAATGCTCCTGTGCATCTTACAAAATCAGAGGCTGACTTACTTCTGTTCTTATGTCAAAATCAGAGTAGTACTTTTAGTGGGGAAGATATATTTTTTCATGTTTGGAATGATCTTGATAAAGAATTTAATGTAAACTCTATTAGAACCCTTGTAAAGAAGTTACGAAAGAAACTTCCAGATGGTGTCATAAAAAACATCTATGGTGGGTATTATCAAATAAAAATATAAAAATAATGAAAAGTTCACATTTGGTACATACTGATAAAGTACAATTTCTCTTTAATATAAAGGAATACCATGAAAACAGTTGTATCATATCGAGTTCAAGCAAAAAGTGCTGGAATGAATCTATCAAATAGCAATTATTTTATTAATGAATCTAATGGTCACTTTGAAACATATAGTGACGATAATTCTCTTGGTATTTATTTATCTCTTCCTGATGCACGCCGTGCAATAGTAGAGTATGTTCACCAAAGTGGTGCAACTGGTATCTCTTTCATTCAGCTTTAATATGTTTGGGCTATAAAAGCTATGTAAGACCCACTCTATAGTTACTCCGCCTCCTCAGGGAGTAACTTTTTTTCTTAACTCCTTTTACTACACATCAATTACACAAAGAGTAGCTATAATCTTTTTTCACATAAGGAAAAAAGATGATAGTATCAATAGTATTTGCAGCGGGATGTTTTTGGGGTGTTGAGAAGTTTTATGACCACTATGAGGGTGTTGTAAAAGCAGAGTCAGGTTATGTAGGTGGGAACTATGCTAACCCTACTTACAATAGCATTTTAAAAAATAGACAACTTCAAAATGGTAGTAAAGTTGTTAACTATACAGAGGGTGTAAAAGTAACCTTTGATAACTCAAAAGTGGATGCTAAAACACTTATAAAATCCTTTTGGGAACTACACGATCCAACACAACTTAATCGCCAAGGAAATGATGTTGGGAATAACTACAGAAGTGCTATCTACTACACAACTCCTACTCAAGAAAAAGCAGCAAAATCTACAAAAGAGCACTATCAAAACCTTCTTATAAAAAATGGCTATGGAAAAATAGTTACTGAGATAAAGCCTCTTAAAGCATTTTATAAAGCAGAGGGGTATCATCAAGATTATTTAGAGAAAAATCCTTATGGCTACTGCCCAAATCATGCAACGGGTGTAAAGTTTACAAAAGAGAGTAAGAAAAGAGTAGAAGATGTTGTACCTCTTGGTGGAAAAGAGATTATCGTTATAAAGTCTGAACACTACTGCCCTTACTGTGAAAAGTTTGAGGCTGAAGTAAGTAGTAGTTATAAGGGAACACTGCCTCTTAGAACTGTTCTTGCATCGTCACTCAAGGGTTTTAAACTCGATACAAAAATATATGCAACACCAACAATTCTTTTTATAGAAGATGGAAAAGAGATTATAGGGCATGTTGGTTTTATGGATAAAAAGAAGTTTTATAAAACTCTTGGAGCTTTTAAACTTGGTAAAAACTCTCAAGCATATCAAGTAGCATTTCATGAGGGAACAGATGCTCCAGGGTGTAAACAGTACAAGATATTTGAAAACACTCCTGATGGCGTTTTTATAGATAAACTGAGTGGTGAGACTCTTTTTGATACAAGAGATCGTTTCCATTCTGGAACAGGCTGGCTGAGTTTTTATAAAACAGCAGATGGTGCAGTTATAGAGAAAGATGACTATAGTTTCGGGATGAAGCGAACGGCTTTAGTCTCAAAAACTAGTGGTATCCATCTTGGACATGTTTTCCCTCGTGCAGATGGCAGAAGAAGATTCTGTATAGATGCTACTGTTTTGGAGTTTGTACCTCGTGGAGAGATTAAGAAGTAGTTACTATGTTAGATGTGTTTGGCACTATATATTTTTTTAAAACTCTTAGTAGCAAACGGTAGTGTTCAATAATCTGTGTCATCATCGAGTAATTGTTGAAATGATAGCATAGATTTAGTGCTTACTGCAACTTATGATGATACGAAAGATATAGAAAGTGCAGATATAGTACTTGTAACAAGTACACAGCCGAGGGTGAAAATACTCTTTTCTAAACTATTTAATGCTTTTATGTAATGTAAGTAATCTTTATTTAGCTTTTGTAGCTCTTATTGTAACTATCTCAATCCTTCAGATAGATTTTTTACATAAACAAAGAACTTGGATTTTAGAAGAGAAAGATTTTAAAATACAAAGGAAAAAACTACTTCAAAAAGAGTATAGGTTTTTGAGTAGATATATTTTCAAATCTTTTTTAATAGTTGGACTATATTTTCTTTTACAAGAAGAAGAGTGTTACATAGATATAGAGGATAATATTTTCAGATTAGTTATACTTTTCAGTGGTATATTTATTTTTTTGTATTTAGTTGGTAGATATTTATGGCAAAGAGTGCAAACGAAAAAAGTAATAAAAAATCGATTGATTATAAGGAGGCATTAGGATTTTTACCTAATGCTATGAGTGTAGTAGAGTCTGCTGGAACACATCAGTTTGAAAACATTGAACACTATTTTGATAAGATTGATTTCTTTCAGAATAAAAAATAATTACACTCTTTATTTTCCCATTCCTGATCCACATTTCCCTGCACC
Source organism: Sulfurimonas sp. (assembly GCA_027063505.1). Taxonomy (GTDB): domain Bacteria; phylum Campylobacterota; class Campylobacteria; order Campylobacterales; family Sulfurimonadaceae; genus Sulfurimonas. The sequence goes on along the minus strand of JAMORO010000050.1, from coordinate 4,056 downwards.
ACACTTCATGGCAGGTTTAGGTGTTTTCATTTCACTGCCACACTTTCCTTCACCACATTTAAGTGTCATTCTCTTTGTTTGGGGAGAACGGACACAGTTGTAGAGCTCTTTAGTTGTCTTAGCATCTATGACACACTTTTTACGGGGGTCATCTTCTCTCATCTGTCTTAAGATGTTTTTCTTTTTTTTAGCAAGAGCTCCTTTGCCATCAAACATATTTGCACCACACTTTCCAGCACCACACTTCATGCCAGAACTTGCACTCCCATAAGGCACTTGTTTCTCATCTGAACAGGAAGAGAGAAGAAGTAAAAGTAGGATAGAGAGTATAAACTTGAACATCTAGTTTCCTTTGGCTACTTCAAACTTTCCAACAGCACATGAGACAAAGCTTTTTGCTTTCATTGAGCTATCTTGCACAAAACCAAAACTCTCACCTTCAAAAGGGTAGCCTAAACCTTTAAGAGCCTCTTTAAGTGTTTTCACTTTTGCATCTTCTATCTCTAAGGTTATCTCTCTTGGCATTACTTCAAGGTTAACCTCTATCTCGCCAAAGGCATCTTTTAACTTTGTAGTTAAGGTGTTTGCACACCCTCCACACTTTACATTTTGAACTTTAAATGTCTGCTTTTTCATCTTCTTTCTCCTGTAGTTGGCGTTTTTGATATATCTCAAAAGCAATAGGAATTATAACCAGACTGAGTATAGCTGAGCTTATAATCCCTCCAAGCATTGGTGCAGCGATGCGTTGCATCACCTCACTTCCTATACCGTGAGTGTACATAATGGGAGCAAGTCCTGCTAAGATGGCAAAGACAGTCATCAGTTTTGGGCGAACTCTTTGAACTGCTCCCTCGTAGATGGCATCATTTAACTCTTTTACTCCAAAAGCTACTCCAAACTTACTCTTCGCTTCATCAACAGACTCCTGCAGGTAGACTATCATCACTATAGCAGTCTCTGCAGCGACTCCAAGGAGTGCTAAAAATCCAACTATAACAGCTATACTCATAGCAAAGTTAAGCATATCTATGTAGATAAGTCCACCAAGTAGTGCAAAGGGGAGTGTAAAAAATACTATGAGTGTTGGTTTCATTTTTCCAAGAGCAAAATAGATAAGCACTAAGATAGAGAGTAGTACACCAGGAATAATCCAGACTATTTTTTTCATCGCACTATCAAGATACTGAGACTGCCCCGCCCACTCTATGTAGTAACCCGCCTCAAAGTGAATCTCATCTATAAACTTCTGAGCACTCTTTACATACTCTTTAGCTGTTACACCCTCTTGTGGTGTTATGTAGATAAAAGTTACAGGAGAGGCCATTTCACTCTTTATAACTGAAGCACTCTGTTTATAAGAGACTTTTGCAAAGGTACTTAGTGGTACAAATCCGAGTTTAGTTTTTATTTGAGTATTAGCTATTGCGTCGAGACTTCTTCTCTCCTCTCCCTCTAAACGTAGTGTGATAGGGTAGCGTTCGAGTCCTTTGTACATCGTAGAGACTTTAAGCCCACCGATAGCTAAGGATGTGTACTCCAAAAGTCTGTTTTTATCCATCTCATAACGACCCATAGCCTCTGCATCTAAATCAAGATAGATAAAGTAACCTGTACTCGCTTGATCTGCAAAGACTGAGAGTGTTTTATCGTATGCTCGGAGTTTCTCCTCTATGATTTTTCCATACTTTTGGAGACCCTCTGCACTTTTTCCATAAAGTTTAATCCCAATAGGTGTACGAATCCCACTCAGGAGCATATCTATACGACCACGAATAGGGTAGGTCCATGAGTTTGTAAGTCCTGGAACTTGCAAGGTATCTTCCATCTCTTGACGAAGAGAGTTATAAGTTACTCCCTCTCTCCATTCACTCTGTGGTTTAAGTGTGATGATAGTCTCAAGCATCCCTAGTGGAGCAGGGTCAGTCGCTGTTCCTGCACGACCCGCTTTTCCAAAGACCATCTCCACTTCAGGGAAACTTTTTATGATTTTGTCAGTTTTTTGGGTGAGTGCTTTTGCCTGGTCAATACTAATTCCGTAAGGAGTAACAGGCATATACATAAAAGTCTGCTCATTAAGCATAGGCATAAACTCCCACTTTAGAGAGTTAAAGAGTGGATAGATATATCCTAGTGAGGCAATAACGGTTACTATTACAAGATACTTTAGTTTCAATCCATAAACGATTATGGGGTGATAAAGCCAGATAAAAAAACGATTTAATAGATTTCTGTTTTCTGGAATTATTTTTCCCTTTACAAAAAATATCATAAGTACAGGAACAAGGGTAATACTTAAAATGGCTCCTGCAGTCATAGCAAAAGTTTTTGTAAACGCTAAAGGAGTAAAGAGGAGACCCTCTTGACCTGAAAGAGCAAAGATAGGTAAAAAAGAGACAACAATCAGTGCAAGTGCAAAGAAGATAGGGCGACCTACAAGTTGGGAAGATTTTAAAATAATCTCTATTCTCTCCTTATCTGTCGGAATACGACCCTCTTTTTTCTCAAACTTATGGAGCATTTTATGTGCATTTTCTATCATCACGATGGAAGCATCAACCATTGCACCAATGGCGATGGCAATGCCTCCAAGAGACATGATGTTTGAGCCAACTCCAAAGAGTTTCATTAGTGCAAATGTTGCACCAACAGTGAGCGGTAAGACTATGAGAACTATAAGTGAAGAGCGAAAGTGAAGTAAAAATAGACCGATAATGACGATGACAATAATACTCTCCTCAATAAGAGTCCCTTGAAGTGTCTCAACTGCACCATCTATAAGCCCTGAACGATCATAAACAGTTGTTACATCAACACCTTCTACTTTAAGGTCAGCCATTTTGGCTTTGATTCGCTCTATAGCAGAGTAGACATCTTCTCCGTAACGAACAAGGACTATCCCTCCTACTACTTCACCCTCTCCATTTAAGTCAGCCATTCCTCGACGAGGTGCAGGAGTAAGTTCTACTCTTGCAATATCGCCGATAGTAAGGGGTGTACCCCCTTTTGTAGTGACTACAAGATGACGAATATCATCAAGATTTTTCACATACCCTTTGGCTTGGACTATCCACTCAAATCCATTCTCTATAACTATACGACCTCCCATATCGTTGTTGTTCGCCTTTAAAACTTTGGATATATCTTGGATACTAAGGTTATATCTGATGAGGTTATCATTGTTCACAGTGACTTGATAAGTTGGTACAAATCCACCAACACTCGCTACCTCACTCACCCCATCAACACCCATAAGTGCATACTTATAGTAGTAGTCTTGTAGTGTTCTAAGTTGGGCTAGATTTTTTGTTTTTGAACTGAGTGCATACTCATAGACCCAACCAACACCAGAGGCATCGGGACCAAGAGTTACACTCATATTACTAGGGAGACTAGACTGAACAGAGGCTAGTTGTTCTAACACACGACTTCTCGCCCAGTAGAGGTCAGTATCATCTTTAAAGATGATGTAGATAAGCCCTGTTTCATAAGTAGAGTAACCTCGAACAGTCTCGATGTCTGCTATGGCTAAAAACTGAGCTACAAGAGGGTATGTCCCTTGCTCTTCAACAGTCTGGGGAGATTGACCATTCCATCTTATCTGTACTATCACCTGTGGAGGGGAGAGATCAGGGAGTGCGTCAAGCGGAGTATTTCTCATACTCCAGATACTTGCAGCAACTAAAAAGAGTGTTGCCATCAAGATTAAAAATCTATTTTTTATGCTAAATGCTATAAGTTTTTCTATCATAATAGACTCATTGTTTTAAGATGAGAAAATTATAGCTTAGGTGTGTGGTAGGTTTGTGAAAAGGTTTAAATGAGTGAATAATAGATTTTAAAGATAAATAGGGCTAAAATGAGAGTTTTTTCTAAAACAGTATATTTTATTGGCTACTGCAGAGTAAAAGGAATAATTCTTTAAAATAAATCTGCATGACCAAAAAATACTTTATGGGTATTGTCTTTTCTCATACTCTCTAAAATAGATTTAGCCTTCAATTTTGTCTCTTTATCAAAATAAATAAGCATATTTCTTGAAAATACAAAATCAAA